>JALZIX010000369.1 GCA_030860025.1 Actinomycetota bacterium | reverse complement strand
TTGAGGTCGTCGATCCGGCCGTCCGTGTACGGCGAGATGGTGCCCTGCGCGGTGATGTATTCGACCAGGTCGTTGGCCATCAGATCCCGCGTGGTGCCCTGACCGTCGGCCAGTTCGACGTACCCGTCCCCGCCGGCGTTGGTGAAGTCGTTCGTGGCGGCGGTGTAGGTGGTGCCGTCCCTCGGGATCGGAGTGCCGTCAGCCAGGGCAACGGAGACAACCCGGGAGAACGCGGGCAGCGCTGAGTTGTACGTGAAGCGGAAGCCCGAGATCTGCAGAAAGCCACCGAACGAATTGGGCGCCGAGGCGACGCTGCGCTCGAGTATCGACCACAGCTGGGAGCCGGTGACCGTTCTGGTCAGGGACTGGTTGCCGAAGGGCAGCACCGAGTACGCGTCTCCGGTGACGACGTCGTACGGCGGACCGGGCGCATAACCCGCGCTAGGACGCCGCAGCGTGGTATCAGCGGGCAGGTACGACGAGGACGGCAACGAGGAGCGCAGACCGCCGCCGTTGGTGAAGGCGATCTGGGTGCCGTAGGTAGTCCGGAGCGTGTCCGCCACGAGATTGCCAATCGCCACCTCGCGGATGCGTTCGATGTTGTTCGCGCGGGGGAAGATGTCGGTGGCAGTGCCGATAACACCGTCCATCTGAGCGCTCAGCTCGTCACGGTAGGGCTGCAGCAGCGCGACGACACCCGGATCGGGCGTCACGGCGGAAGCGACCGGGGACACGAACTCCGATGTCGCAGTTACCGTCCCGCCGCCGCGGCGGTCATAGTGCAAGTTGGTACGGGCGTAGGTGACACCCTTGCTCAGGTTTTCGATCACCAGGGCGCCGTTGATCGTCTCCTTGTACTGGACGTTGGTGTGATCGCCCAGGATGAGGTCGAATCCCTGGACCGCGTTCGCGAAATCGACCAGCGGACCCGTCCGGTTCCCATTGGCGTCGGTTCCCTCGATGCCGAGGTGCCCGATCGCAATGAAGATCTTGGCGTCTAGCGCTTCAGCCTGGGCGCGAGCGGCCATGGCGGCGGGCGCTGGGTCAGTTATCTCGATCGTGCCGAGGGAACCAGGCGCCACCAGCGTCGGCGCTTCGGGGTTGGTGACGCCGATGATCGCCACCTTCACGCCGCCGACCTTCTTGATGATGAAGGGGCTGACGCCGGTCAGGTTGTCTTCGAGGTTGTCCAGGTTGGCGGACACGTAGTCGAACTCGGCGAGGTCGATCTGATCCTGCAGGTGGTCGATGCCCTCGTCGAAGTTGTGGTTGCCGAATGTGTCAGCGTCGAATCCCGCGTAGTTCATCCACTCGATCGTCGGGACGTCCTCGAAGAACGACGAGAAGTGGCGGACTGGCTCCGACGGCGTCGCCCCCGGTGAGCAGCAGCGTGTTGGGGTTGTTGGCCCGGTCCTGCTGCCAGTAGGTGCTCAGCGCCGCCGCGCCTCCGATCCCGTTGAGCGGGTCGAGCTGGCCGTGGAAGTCCGACACGTTGAGGACCTGGATGTCGACCGTGGAACTCTGTGCGGCTGGGCGCTGGGCGGCCGCCTGCCCGGTCCAGGCCAGCACAGGGAGCAGGACCGCCAATGCGGACACAACGGACAGGCGCTTCGTACGACGGGGGTTCATGAGGCTCCAACTGCTGCTGGTGCAAATGGGGTTTTCTGGGCGGGCACGCCCCAAGACGCGTGCCAGAGTTTGCCCGCCATCAATTACGCGGTCAATGACAACCCGGTCGGTGGCCGCTCGCTACCCGTGGGCGGCCAGGCGCAGGATCGTCGCCACACAGCGGTCGACGTCGGCCTCGGTAGTAGACCAGTTGGAGACCGCAATGCGCATGTATCGCCGTCCGCGCCACGTAGTGCCACCCATCCAGCAGGTGCCCTCGCGCTGGATCTCGTCGATGACCTGGTCGGTACGGGCGTCGTCGCCGAAGCTGACCAGCACCTGGTTCAGGACGACGTCGTTGGAAATTTCGATCCCGGCGGCGCTCAGCTGCTCGGCGAACCGACGGGCCAGGGCACAGCACCGTTCGACAATTTCGGCCACGCCATCGCGGCCCAGTTCACGCAGCGCCGCCCAGACCGCGAACCCCCTGGCTCGGCGGGACGACTGCAGGGTGAAATCCGACGGTCCCGCGGCGCCGCCGCCGGAGCCAACCAGGTAGGAAGCGGTGTAGGAAACGGCGGCCGTATGCACGTCGGGATGGGCACAGAACACGAACCCGGAGTCGTACGGGACGTTCAGCCACTTGTGGCCGTCGCATCCCCAGGAGTCGGCGAGCTCCACGCCGGCCAGCAGATGGCGTTTGTCCGGGCTCGCGGCTGCCCATAGTCCGAACGCGCCGTCGACGTGCGCCCATCCGCCGCGGCGATGGACGATCTCGCAGGCGGCGGCCAGGTCGTCGCAGGCGCCGGTGTTCACGTTCCCGGATTGCAGGCAGACGATCGCGGGCCCGGCCGGACCCTCGGCGAGTACTCGGGCCAGATCGTCGACGTCGATCGCGCCGTTGCGGTCGGCGGCGACGGTCTCCAGGTTGCGGTCTCCGAAGCCGAGCAGCCGGAGCGAGCGGTCGATGGTGGCGTGCCGTTCGACGCTGGCGATCACCCGTACCGGAGGGGCGCCCTGCATTCCGTCGCGCTCGACGTCCCAGCCCGCCCCGGCGAGTTGGTGATGGCGGGCTGCGGCTAGGCCGACGGTGTTGGCCTCCTGTCCGCCGGTGACGAATCCGACCGATGCGGAGCCCGGGATGCCGAGGAGGTCCTTCAGCCAGGAGCCGGACACCTCTTCGGCCACGGATGCGGCCGGTGACAGGACGGCGTTGAACGCGACTTGGTCCCACCCGCTGGCCAGCATGTCGGCGGCCGTCGCTGCGGACAGGGCGCCGCCGGTGACGAACCCGAAGAACCGCGGCCCTGCCGTGGCAACGAGCCCGCCGTCGGCAGCCTTGATCAGTTCGTCGAGAACCAAGCCGGGTGGGCTCGACCTTGTTGGCAACGGCCCGTCGAATGCCGCACGAAGGGCGTCCAACTCGACCATCGGCGCAACCGGTCGTTCGGCCAACGAGGCCCGATAGTCGGCCGCGGTGGAGGCGGCCCGGGTAAACAGATCGTCCAGTTTGTCCACGCAACCGGACGCTAGTCGGTTTCCGTCTGTACGGACCTAGCTTCGGCGCTCCAGCAACAGCCGCTCAGTAGGTGAAGGTCCGGTCCGCCTCGAAGGCGAGCTGCACCAGACGCTTGGGCATGGCGAACTCGGCAGGTTTGCCCTCGAGGTCGGCATCGGTGACGCCGCGGGCCTTGCTGGACATGCCGGAGATGTAGAAGCGACCACCGCCGGCGACCACCGCGTTGAAGTTGTCGCGCAGGGAGCCCGTACCTAGACCGCTCAACGAGTCCAACACGGCATCGCGGATCAACTGGACTCCGTCGCCAGCCAGGAACACCATCACGTCGTGACCCTCTTCGACGGCCGCGCTCGCGACGAGCAGGCCGAGCGCGGCGCGGGTCGGTGCCTCGGGACCGCAGGTGATGTGGACGAGCAGACTGCCCATGGCGGGACCTCCCCTGGGATCGGTGCGCGCATTGTGCCGAGGCGCCCCTTCACCGAGCAAGACGGTTTACGGGTGAGCCGAGCAGCGGATGGACCAGAAGGGCTACTTCCCGCGTACGCCATACCAGGGATGCGGCAGCCCCGGGGTCTTGACCCTGAGCGTGTAGACCGAGGTGCTCGCGGTGAAGAGCAGGGTCTGCAGGTCTGGCCCGCCGAAGGCGATGTTGGCGCAGACCTCTGGGGTCTCGATCACGCCGATCAGCTCGCCGTCCGGGGCGAACACCCAGGTGCCGTTCGTCCCGGTGCAGAAGACCCGGCCCTCCGCGTCGATCTTCATCCCGTCGGGCACGCCGTTCCCCTCGGCTGACATGTCAGCGAAGATCCGGCGGCGCACCATCTGGCCAGCTTCGTCCAGCTCGATGGCATGGATGTACTGGGTCCAGCGCGTGTTCGCCACGTACAGCGTGCGCTCATCGGCTGACAGCGCGAGGCCGTTGGGGTATTCGAATGGTGCCAACTCGACGATCTGACCGTCGGTACTGATCGAATAGATGGACGCGTGGTCGACCTCGCGATCCTCCAACGGCACCCGTAGCCCTGGGTCGGTGAAGAGCAGGGTCCCCTCCGACTTGCAGATCACGTCGTTCGGGCGGTTGAAGCGCTTGCCCTCGAACCGATCGACCAGGGTGGTGACCGTGCCGTCGTGTTCGGTACGGGTGACCCGGCGGCCGGCGCCCTCGCACAAGATCAGGCGGCCCTCGAGGTCGAACGTCGTGCCGTTGCCGCCGTCGGTCTCGCGTACGACCTCGTGCGGCTGTCCCGGGGTGACCTTGCACAGCACGTTGCCGCGAATGTCGACGAAGTAAAAGAACCCGTCCGGATGCCAGAGCGGTCCTTCGGTGAAGATCAGCCCGCCGGCGACCTTCTCGAATTCGGTCGTCTCCAGGATGTCGGACAAGGTTTCCATGGTCACGTCTCCGTCGCTGCCGGCTCTGTGGGCCCCCCGTTTCGCAACTCAGGCTATTGTATATTCCATCCCCGCGCATCCCTCCTCCGATGGAGTGCAATCATGTCGTCCGGCGCGCTTGACGGCTTGAGAGTGCTCGACCTGACGCGAGTGCTCTCCGGGCCGATGGCGGCAATGATCTTGGGGGACATGGGCGCTGACGTCATCAAGGTCGAGGATCCGGCCGGCGGCGACCTCTACCGTACGAGCGGCCACCTGCGGCTCGGGGGCGAGAGCGTCAACTATCTGAGTACGAACCGCAACAAGCGCAGCATCACCCTCAACGTCCAGACGGCCAAGGGCCGCGAGATCCTCCTCGAGCTCGCTGACTCCAGCGACGTACTGATCGAGAACTTCAGGCCCGAATCGGCGAAGCTGCTGGGCATCGACTGGGACGTGCTGCGCCAGCGGAACGAGCGACTCATCTACTGCTCCATCACAGGATTCGGCAACGGCGGCCCGTACCGCGACAGGACGGCAGTCGACCCGATCATCCAGGCGGTGTCCGGCTTGATGGGGATGACCGGTGAAGAGGGCGGCGGGCCGGTACGGCTGGGCTCGGCAGTTGGGGATCTGTACGGGGCGCATCTGGCCGTTCAGGGAGTGCTGCTCGCCCTGATCGCTAGAAGCACGTCGGGGCTGGGGCAGCGGGTGGAGCTCTCGCTGTTGGACGCGGCAGTGTTCGGGCTGATTCCGCGGGAGGGCGAGTACTTCGCCACCGGGACGGTGTTTTCCCGCATGGGGAGTGGCCATCCGCAGTTCGTGCCGTTCCAGGCTTTCGAGGCGGCCGACGCCTGGATGTACGTCGCGGTGTTCCATGACGGGCTGTGGACGAAGTTCTGCGCTGTACTGGGTGATCCGGAACTCGCTGCGGATGCCCGGTACGCGACCGGCGCCGGACGGGCCGAGCATCGGGAGACTTTGACCGCTGCGTTGGGCAGGATCTTTCGTACCCGCCCGGCCAGCCACTGGCTCGCCGAACTCGATCTGGCCGGAGTTCCGTGCGCGCCGATCAACGAGTTGGATGCGGTGTTCGACGACCCGCAGGTTCGCCACAATCAGATCGTCACGACGATGCAGCACCCCATTGCCGGCGAGGTTCAGACCCTCAGGAATCCGATCCAGATGTCCGGATCGCCGGCCAGCATCCGGCGTGCCCCGCCACTGCTTGGCGAGCACACGGCCGAAGTCCTGGCCGAGCTGGGTTACGGCGAGGAGATGGTCCGGGCTCTGGCCGAGGAAGGCGTCATCGGCAGCGGCGACTAGGTCGGTACCAGCCAGTTCCAAGTTGATCATC
>JALZIX010000360.1 GCA_030860025.1 Actinomycetota bacterium | reverse complement strand
GACTGAGCGCGCACCATCGCCTCGGAGTCGCGCAGCAATGCCAGCGCTTCGGCGTGCGCCTGCGGGTCGGTCAGAGGGGCGGCCAGCAACTCCCGCAACCGGGACTGGCCGGGATCCTGACCGGCGCGGGCCAGCAGGATCGGCAGCGTTGCGATCCCCTCCCGAAGATCGGTCCCCGGCGCCTTGCCCGAGACTCCCTGCTCACTGGCGATGTCGAGCAGATCATCGGAGATCTGGAACGCGATACCGATCGCCTCGCCGTAGGAGGTCAGGCCACTCCGGAGCGGCTCGTCGACGCCGGCGAACATCGCGCCAAACCGGGCCGCCGTCGCAACCAGCGAACCCGTCTTGTCGGTGAGGACGGAGAGGTAGTGCTGCACCGGGTCAGCACCGGCGGCCGCGCCGACCGTCTCCCGGATCTGGCCGGTGACCAGGCGCTCGAAGGTACGGGCCTGGATGCGCACGGCCTCCGGGCCCAGGTCGGCGAGCAGGTCCGAGGCGCGGGCGAACAGGAAATCCCCGGTCAGGATCGCGACACTGTTGTCCCATCGGCTGTTCGCGCTCGGGGCCCCACGACGAACATCTGCCTCGTCCATCACGTCGTCGTGGTAGAGGGTGGCGAGGTGGGTGAGCTCAACCACCACGGCGGCGGGAATGACTCCTGGCCCGTCGGGATCGCCGAACTGGGCGGCCAGCAGCGTCAACAGCGGGCGGAAGCGCTTGCCGCCGGCCTCCACCAAGTGGCGCGATGCCTGGCCAACGAACTCGAAGTCGCTGGCCACACTGGTGCGCAGCAACGCCTCGACAGATTCGAGCCCGCGCTGCAGGTCTCGCTCGAGGTTGCCGCCGATGGACGTGAGCCCGAGCGCCGACGCGGCTGAGCGCGGGACGACCGGGCCGGCGACCTCCTGCCCGCCCGTCTGCACGTCCGGCGACACGATCTAACCGACCAGGACGGCGGCCTGCTGGGCGAGGTCCAGAACCGCGCCGGGAGCCAGTCCCAGGATGAGGGTCGCCGCAGCGGTCACCGCGAGGACGATCGTCGTCGGCAGCCCCGGTACACCGACCGTCGGCCCGTCCTCGGCCGGTGGGGAGAAGTACATCAACACGACCAAGCGCAGGTAGAAGAACGCCGCGATGGCACTGCCCAGCAGGGCGACGACCACCAATGGCCACGCGCCGTCGTCGATCGCGGCGCGGAAGACGGCGAATTTGCCGGTGAAACCGCTGGTCAGCGGCAACCCGGCCAGGGCAAGCAGGAAGAACGTCATGACCGCGGCCGTCAATGGCGACCGGGAGGCTAGGCCGGCCCACTTCGACAGGTGTGTCGCTTCTCCGTCGCCGTCGCGAACGAGCGTCACTATCGCGAAACTGCCCACCGTCGTCAGTCCGTACGTGAGCAGATAGAACAGCGTGCTCGACAACCCGCGCCCGGCCGCCGAGGAGTCGCCCAACGCGATGACGCCGGTGAGGATGAACCCGGCGTGCGCGATCGACGAGTACGCCAGCATCCGCTTTACGTCGGTCTGCGTGATCCCGAGGACCGCCCCGACCAGCATCGAGACGATCGCGATGCTGTAGATCAGCGGGCGCCAGGTCCATTCCGACGTACCGAAGCCGACGTAGAGCAAGCGGAGGATCGCACCGAACGCAGCGACCTTCGTACAGGCCGCCATCAACGCGGTCACCGGAGTGGGCGCACCCTGATATACATCCGGAGTCCAGGCGTGGAACGGAGCGATACCCGCCTTGAACAACAGCCCGACGATCAACAGAGCCAGGCCAGCAATGAACAGCGCGTCCGAGGTGCCTGATCTGGCCGCAGCCTCGCGCAGTTGCCCGAGATCCACGGTTCCGGCGAACCCATAGATCAGGGCCACCCCGTAGAGGAAGAACGCCGCGGCGAAAGAGCCGAGCAGGAAGTACTTCACCGCGGCCTCTTGGGACAGCAGCCGCCGGCGCCGGGCCATGCCACACATCAGGTACAGCGGCAAGGACAGGACCTCGAGGGCGACGAACATCACCAACAGGTTGTTCGACGCCGCGAAGAGCATCATCCCGCCGATGGCAAAGCTGGCCAGCGGGAAGACCTCGGTCTGCGAGTACGAGGCCGCTGCGAGCTTGCGGTCCTCGGCGCTGCCCACCGGGAGCGCGGCGGACGCGACGAACGCGCTCTTGGCCGGATCCAGCGCCCGCTCGGCGAACATCAGGATCGACAGGGCCCCGAGCGCGGCGATCGTGCCCTCGATGAACAGAGCAGCCCCGTCCACGGCCACGGCACGAGCCGCCGTGAGCTCATTGCGACCGGCGATCAGAACAACCGCGATCACCGCGCCAACCGTGCCGAGCATCGCCAGTCCGACCTGGAGATTCCAGCGCAGGCGTCGCGGAGCGAACGCCTCGACGAGTACGCCGAGGCAGGCCGCGCTCAAGACGATGAGCACCGGAGCGAGACCGACATAGGAGATCGATGGTGCGCTGAGCTCGGGCATCAGTCGTCCCCTCCGCTGTCCGCCTGGGGGTTGGAGATCTCGCCGCCCAAATCAGCCATCGTGGCGTTGACCGCGGGAGTGATGATGTCCAGCAACGGCTTAGGATAGACGCCGAGCACGATGATCAGCGCCAACAGCGGACTGAGGTAGGTCATCTCACGCTTGCTCAGGTCCCGGAAACCGCGCGCCGCCGGTTTGATGGCGCCGTGCATCGTCCGCTGATACATGAGCAGGATGTACAGGGCGGCCAGGATGATCCCGACCGTGGCGAGGATGGTGAACACCGGGTACGTGGGGAAGGAGCCAACCAGCACAAGGAACTCGCTGACGAAGCTGTTGGTCCCAGGAAGAGCCAGCGAGGACAGACCGGCCAGCAGGAATGCGCCGGCCAAGAGCGGCGTCACGCTGGCGACTCCCCCGTAATCGCTGATCGTCCGCGATTTCCCTCGACTGATCAGGATGCCGACGATCAGGAACAACGCTCCGGTCGAGATGCCGTGGTTGACCATGTAGAGCACTGCACCAGTGCCCGCCTGGGTCGTGAACGCGAAGACCCCCAGTGCGATGAACCCAAAGTGCGCGATCGAGGTATAGGCGACCAGACGTTTCATGTCGGTCTGGCCCATCGCAAGCAAGGCTCCGTACAGGATGCCCAGCACCGCCAGCACCAGAATCGCGGGCGCGAACGCACGGCTGGCATCGGGGAACAGCGGTAAGCAGTAGCGCAGGAAGCCGAACGTCCCCACCTTGTCCAGCACGCCGACGAGCAGCACCGCGCCGCCGATCGGTGCCTCGGCACCGGCGTCGGGCAGCCAGGTATGGAAGGGCACCAGCGGTGCCTTGATCGCGAAAGCGATGAAGAAGCCGAGGAAGAGCAACTTCTGCAGTTCCGGATCGATGCTGAGCTGGCGCAAGGCGTCGAAGGCGAAGGTGCCCTGCCCGATCTCTTCGGCGCTGACCACGTAGAGGCCGATGACCGCGGCCAGCATGATCAGGCCCCCGACCAGGCTGTACAGGAAGAACTTCACCGCCGCGTACTGGCGCCGAGGGCCGCCGAAGGTACCGATCAGGAAGTACATCGGCACGAGCATCGCTTCGAAGAAGACGTAGAACAGGAAGACGTCGGTGGCCGCGAAGACCCCGATCATCAGCGATTCGAGTACGAGCAACCACGCGAAGAATGCCCGCATGCTGCCGCCCTTGCCGATACCACGCCCGACGCCGGCACCCTCATGCCAGGAGGCGACAATGACGACGGGTACGAGCACCCCGATCAGCAGGATCATCACCAGCGCGATGCCGTCCACGCCGAGGGCGAAGCGGACACCGAAATCGGGAATCCACTTGTACGACTGGACGAACTGGAACCGGGCGCCGTTCGGTTCGAACGCAACCGTCATCAACACGGTCACCGCCAGCACGATGATCGACACCCCGAGCGTCACGCGCCGGATCAAGTCATGTCGGTGCTCGGGCACCAGCAGTAGCGCGAAGCCGGCCAATAGCGGCAGCAGCAACAACACCAACAAGAACGGGAAATCGCTCATACTGCCGGACCCTCATGCGCTCCGCGCACCGCTCGCTCCGCTCCTCGCTCGCTGGCGCTCGCTACGATGCTCACTCGCTTTCGGCTCATACGAATCTCACCGCCAAGAACGCCACCATCACCACGAGGGTGCCGCCGAGCATGCTCAGCGCGTACGAGCGGACGAAGCCGGTCTGGGTACGGCGCAGCCGCCCGGATGTTCCGCCGAGGCCGGCGGCCAAGCCGTTGACTGCGCCGTCAACGCCGCGGTTGTCGACATAGACCATCGCCCGCGTCAGCCATTGGCCGGGTCGCATGAAGACCGATTCGTTGAAGGCGTCTCCGTATAGGTTTGCCCTCGCCGCCTTGATGATCGGTGAGACCTGGACCGGCGGCCGGACCGGCACCTCGCGACGGGCGACGAAGAACCAGGCCGCGACGACACCGAGGGCCACGACGGCGGTGGTCAAGATCGAGACCACGAGTGGAGACAGGACATGATCGACCTGCGGCTCCGGACCGAACACTGGCTCGAGCCACGCTGCGAGCGGGACCACGGTGACCAACACGAAGCCGGCAAAGACGGAGCCCACAGCGAGCAGGATCATCGGCACGGTCATCACCGGCGGCGATTCATGCGGGGTGGTGTCGCTTTCCCATCTAGGGCGGCCGAGGAAGGTCATCACCATGAGCCGGGTCATGTAGAAGGCGGTCACCCCCGCCGCCAGCATCGCCCCGCCGCCCAGGATCCAGCCCATCGCGCCACCGGAGTTGAAGGCCGCTTCGATGATCAGGTCCTTCGAGAAGTAGCCGGACAGGAACGGGAAACCGATCAGCGCCAGATAGCCCAAGGCGAAGGTGACGTACGTGGTGCGCATGCGCGAGCCGAGGCCGCCGAACTTGCGCATGTCGACCTGGTCGTTCATGGCGTGCATGACCGACCCGGCGCCGAGGAACAAGCCAGCCTTGAAGAACCCGTGGGTGAGCAGGTGCAATATCGCGACGCCGTAACCGGCCGGGCCAAGACCTGCGGCCAGGAACATGTAGCCGATCTGACTGACGGTGGAGTAGGCGAGCACCCTCTTGATGTCATCCTGTGCGCAGCCCACGATCGCGCCGTAGAGCAGCGTCACCAGACCGACGATCGTGACCGCCGTCCGCGCCGTCTCGGAAAGGTCGAACAGCGGCGCCGAGCGGGCGATGAGATAAACCCCTGCGGTCACCATCGTCGCGGCGTGGATCAGCGCGGAGACCGGGGTCGGCCCTTCCATGGCATCGGGCAACCAGGCCTGCAAGGGCACCTGACCCGACTTTCCGCAGGCAGCCAGGAGCAGCAGTAGACCGAGCACGGTGACCGTCCCGGCAGAAAGGCCGCTGGCCGCGGCAAAGACGGTCGAATAGTCGGTGGAGCCGACCGTCGCGAACAACACGAAGATGGCGATGATGAGGCCGACGTCGCCGACCCGGTTCATGATGAACGCCTTCTTGGCCGCGGTCGCCGCCGTCGGGCGGCGGTACCAGAACGCGATCAGCAGGTACGACGCCAGGCCGACGCCCTCCCAACCGATGTAGAGCACCACGAACCCGTTGCCCAGCACGAGCAGCAACATCGCGGCGACGAACAGGTTCATGTACGCGAAGAAGCGGCGCCGCGCGGGGTCGTGCGCCATGTAGCCGATCGAATAGATGTGGATCAGCGAGCCCACGCCGGTGATGAGCAGCACGAAGACCGCCGACAAGGGATCGAAGAGCAGGCCGATGTCCACCTGGAGTTCCCCGACCGGGATGAAGCTGAAGAGGTTGTCGGAGACGGCCTTCTCCTGCTGGCCGGCCAAGGTGAAGACGTACATGATCCCGAGGGCGAGGTCGGCGACGATCGTCGCGCAACCGATGATGTGGCCTACCCCGTCCAGCCGCCGCCCACCAAGAAGCAGGACCGCCGCGCCCAGCAACGGGATGAGGACGAGGAGCCACAACGAGCCCAGCGCACCCGTCGCCTCGACATATGTTCCAGGGGTCTCCACCGCGTCGCCCTCAGTACTTCAACAGGTTCGCGTCATCGACCGAGGCCGAACGTCGGGTGCGATAGATCGACATGATGATGGCCAGGCCAACGACGACCTCGGCAGCGGCCACAACCATCACGAAGAAGGCCATGATCTGCCCGTCGAGCGAGCCGTTGATCCTGGAAAACGTGACCAGCGTCAGGTTCACCGAGTTGAGCATCAACTCGATGCACATGAACACCACTATCGCGTTGCGGCGGACGAGCACACCGACGGCACCGATGGTGAAGAGGATGGCCGCCAGCACGAGGTAATAGGTCGGGGTCATGAGCGGTCGGTCACCCCGTCGCGGTTCGCTCCGCTGTCCACGGTGATGTCCTGCCCACGGTCGATCGAGCCTGAGGCGATCTCCGGCGGTGTGTCCATCTCGAGCCCGGTGGCCCGGCTGTCCTCGGCGATGGAACCGTCGGGCAGCAAGGCCGGCTGGGCGACGGAGTTGCCCCGCGCGAACACACCGGGGCCGGGAAGCGTCTGCGGCCGCGGTCCCTTGACCCTGGCAATGGATTGCGCTTTCTGACCGAGTCGGCTACCCGGCTCGCGCTCGATGTGGGCCAGGATCATGGCCCCGACCGCCGCCGTGATCAGCAGCGCACTGGTCAGCTCGAAGGCAAGCAGGTAGTCGGTGAACAGCAGCCGCGCGATCTCTGAAACATTCCCGCCATCCGCGTTGACCTCGGCCAGGCCGGCCGACTCGACCCCCGCGGTCGCGTTGCCGATCAACCCGCCGACCACGCCGGCGAATCCGACGCCCAACACGATCGCGGCCACGCGCTGACCCCGGAGGGTCTCGACGATCGAGTCGGAATAGTCGCGTCCCACGAGCATCAGCACGAACAGGAACAGGATCATGATCGCGCCGGTGTAGACGATGATCTGCACCGCGCCCAGAAACGGTGCCTGCTGGATGAAGTAGAAGGCGCCTAGGCTCAGCATCGTCAGCACCAGCCACAGGGCGGAATGGATAGCGTTGCGCGACAACACCATTCCCACCGCACCGGCCAGCGCGATCGGGCCCAGGATCCAGAATGCGATGGCTTCCCCGCTGCTGACCGCGTCGGCAGCCAGCACAGTCATTGGAGTCATTCGCGGGTCTCTCCGAGCGGTTTGGCCAGCTCGTCCGCGTCCGTACCGATCTCATCGGCCGATGCCGGAGCGGTAGCTGCCGGCGGTACCGAGTGAGACTCGGCTGCTGACCCAGCAGTCTGCCTGAGCGGCTCGCGCCCGACGTAGTAGTCCTGCTCATGATCACCGAGGCGCATCGGATGCGGTGGCGCTTCCATCCCGGCAAGGAGCGGCGCCAGCAGATGCTCCTTGGTGTAGATCAGGTCCTCGCGGTTGTCGTCGGCAAGTTCGTACTCGTTGGACATCGTCAGCGCCCGGGTTGGGCAGGCCTCGATGCACAGCCCGCAGAAGATGCAGCGCAGGTAGTTGATCTGATAGATGGCGCCGTACCGTTCGCCCGGGGAGTAACGGGCCTCCTCGGTGTTGTCGCCGCCCTCCACATAGATGGCATCGGCCGGACAGGCCCAGGCGCACAACTCGCAGCCGACGCACTTCTCCAGTCCGTCCGGGTGCCGGTTGAGCACATGCCGCCCGTGGTAGCGGGGTTTGGTCGCCTTCTTCTGCTCGGGGTAGGACTCGGTGGTGACCCTCTTGAACATGGTCGCGAAAGTCACCCCGAAGCCCTGGAGCGGCTTGGGCAGCAGGCTAGGCACGGGTACCCCCGGTGCGTTTGCCGGTGCCGACTGCTGCGCGTTTGACCAACGCGGGGTTCGGCGGTACGACGAGGTCCAAGGGGGGTGTGGGGAACGCTCCTTCGGTCGTGGGTGGGGTGTCCTCGGCCACCGAATCAGCGTCCCTGGCCGCTTCATCCTTGTCCGGCCATAGCCACACGCCGATCAGCAGCAGGACCAACACCGGGATGCCGACATAGAGGGCGATCTGGCCGGCGGCGAGGTCGTACTCCCGCGACAGGACCCGCATGGTGGCCACGACCAGGCTCCAGAGCAGCGCAACCGGGACCAGGACCTTCCAGCCGAAGCGCATGAACTGGTCATAGCGCATGCGCGGCAGCGTCCCGCGCAGCCAGATGAAGATGAACAGGCCCAACACGACCTTGCCGATGAACCACAGCACAGGCCACCAACCGGAGTTGGCGCCGTCCCAGATCGAGATCGGCCATGGAGCCCGCCAGCCGCCGAGGAACATCGTCGCGGCCAGCGCCGACACGGTGACCATGCTGATGTACTCCGCCAGGAAGAACAGGGCGAACTTCAACGACGAGTACTCCGTGTGGAAGCCCCCAACGAGCTCCGATTCCGCCTCTGGTAGGTCGAAGGGCGCCCGGTTCGTCTCACCGACGACCGCGACGCAGTAGATGATGAACGAGACGGGGAGCACGGCCACGTACCAACCGGGACCGTCGAAGGTGAGGCCGAAGACGCTCACCTCGCTGCCGCTCTCCTGCGCGGCCACGATCCCGGACGTCGACATGGTCCCGGCATAGAGGAAGACCGCCACGATGGACAGGCCCATCGCGATCTCGTAACTGATCATCTGGGCAGCACTGCGCAACGAACCAAGCAGCGGATACGTGGATCCCGAGGCCCAACCGGCGAGCACGATCCCGTAGACACCCATGGCCGCGCAGGCCAGGACGACCAGCACGCCGACCGGAAGATCAGTGAGCTGCAGGGGAGTCCGCTCGCCGAAGATGCTCACCGTCGGGCCGATGGGAATGACCGAGAAGGCCAGGAATGCCGGAACGGCCGAGATCACCGGCGCAAGGAAATAGATCGGCTTGTCAGCCAGGACCGGCATGATGTCTTCCTTGAAGGCCAGCTTCAAGCCGTCGGCCAAGCTCTGCAGGGCTCCCTTCGGGCCTACCCGGTTGGGCCCGACCCGCTGCTGCATGCGGGCAACAACCTTGCGCTCGAAAAGGATGGCGAAGAGCGTCAAGACCACCAGCAGCGCAAAGATGCCGACGACCTTGATGACGATGATCCACCACACGTCATTGCCAAAGTCGTCGAGTGAGGGTGATTCCGCAGCCAGGATCGTGGTCATGACTCCTCCCTGGCGACGGTGACGACGCCGCCGGGTGCCGTGCCGAGGTCGGTACGGACCGCGCAGCCGGCCGACCGCATGGGAAGCCAGACGACCTGATCCGGCATGTCGGTGACATGAGCCGGCAAGATCACCGAGCCGCGCTCGCCGGTCACGCGTACGAGGTCAGCTTCGGCGATCCCCAATTCGGTGGCCAACGACTTCGGCATTCGCACGGCCGCCGAGCGTGCTGTCCCAGCCAGAGCCGGCTCATCCACCTGCAGTGATCCGACATCCAGGAGGTGGCGCCAACTGGCCAGGATCGCCTCGCCGGGGCGAAGTGCGGGCAGGGGAGTCGCCTTCGTGGTCAGCAGTGCAGGGTCAGAGCCAGGGCGACGCTGGGCAATTCTGGCCAATTCGGCTGCCGCGGATTCCGGCGTCGGCAGACCCAGGTCGATGTCGAATTCGTCGGCCAGACCGTGCAGGACCCGACCGTCGGGAAGCATGCCGCTCGACAGGCTGGCCCGGAACGGGCGTCGCCTGCCCTCCCAGTTGAGGTAGCTGCCGCTCTTCTCAGGCGCTGCGGCCACAGGGAACACGACGTGGGCGTACTCGGTCACGACGCTGCTGGCCAACTCGAGGCTGACCAGGAAGCCGGTCGCGGCCAACGCCTCCCGGGCCAGTACGGGGTCGGGCAGGTCGTCGGGGTCGACCCCGCCGACGAGCAAGGCGCCTAGCTCGCCGTCGCGAGTGGCGGTGAGGATGGAGTTGAGGTCGCGGCCGGGGTTTGCCGGCACGTCGGTCCGCCATGCCTTGCCGAGTTCCACTCGGTCGGTCGCGTTGCCGATCCGCCGCCCGCCGGGAAGCAGGCTCGGCAGCGTTCCGGCCTCGATCGCCCCACGTTCCCCGGCCCTGCGCGGCACCCAGCCGAGCTTGGCCCCGGTGGCGTCGGCAAGAGCGGCGGCAGCGGAGAGCGCTCCCGGGAATTCGGCCAGCCGCTCCCCCACCAGCAGAACCGCGCCCGGCTGACGGAGGGCGTGGGCCGCTCGGGCGCCAGGCCCGCCCGCTGTGTTGTCCGCCAGAGCGCCCATGACGCTGGCCTCGGCACCCGGCGGAGTGGCGATCACGACACCGTTCAACTTGGTCAGCCCGGTCGTGGCGAACGCAGCGATGTCGTAGACGGCCAGACGCGCTTCACGGGCGGCCTTGCGCAACCTCAGGAAGATGATTGGCGACTCTTCCTCGGGCTCGAATCCCACGGTGAGCACGGCCGAGGCCGCGCTGAGGTCGGCGTAGGTGACCCCACCGGCGGCCGGGTCAGTGCCCGCCACCCGCTCGGCGAGAAACTCCTCCTCCTCGACCGAATGCGCACGTGCCCGAAAGTCGATGTCATTGGTGTGCAGCACCACTCGGGCGAACTTCGCGTAGGCGTAGGCATCCTCGACGGTCAGTCGCCCGCCGGGCAGCACCCCGACGCCGCCACCGCCATCTGTCATGGCCGCGGCCAGACCCTGGGCGGCGAACTCGAGTGCGTCGGTCCAGGACGCCTCGACAAGCTCCGCGCCGCGACGGATCAGCGGCTTCATGATCCGGTTGTTGCTCGTGGCGTACCGGAATGCGAAGCGGCCCTTGTCGCAGTTCCACTCTTCGTTGACCGGCGGGTCGTCTCCGGCCAGCCGTCGCTGGACGACGTTGCGCCGGATGTCGGTTCGCTGGGCGCAACCAGAGGCGCAGTGCTCGCAGACGCTGGGCTCGGAGACGAGGTCGAACGGCCGAGAGCGGAAGCGGTAGGCGGCGCTGGTCAGTGCCCCGACCGGGCAGATCTGGATGGTGTTGCCGGAGAAGTATGAGGAGAACGGCTCGTCCTCGTAGATGGCGACCTGCTCCAGGGCACCGCGCTCGAACAGTTCGATGAACGGGTCACCGGCGATCTGCAGCGAGAACCGGGTGCATCGGGCGCACAGGACGCACCGCTCCCGGTCGAGCAGGACCTGCGACGAGATCGCCAGGGGCTTGGGGTACGTGCGCTTCGCGTCGATGAACCGGGATTCGGCGCGGCCGTGGCTCATCGCCTGGTTCTGCAGCGGGCACTCGCCGCCCTTGTCGCAGACCGGGCAGTCCAGCGGGTGGTTGATCAGCAGCAGTTCCATGTTTCCCTGCTGCGCCTTGTCGGCCACCGCTGAGGTCAGCTGGCTGTTCACGACCATGCCGTCGGCGACCTCGATGGTGCAGGCGGCCTGCGGCTTGGGCATCTTGCGGCCGCCCATCTCCACCTCGACCAGGCACTGCCGGCAGGCACCGACCGGCTCGAGCAGCGGGTGATCGCAGAACCGTGGGATCTGCACACCGATGGTCTCGGCGGCCCGGATCACCAGCGTGCCCTTGGGGACGGTGACTTCGACTCCGTCGATGGTCAGGGTCACCGTGTCCACGGCCTCGACTTCCGATGCCGTCATGAGCGGCTACCCGCAAGGTCTCGGTCACGCATTCGCGTGGGATCCAGTGGGCAACCGCCGATCGCGAGGTGGTCGAGATATTCCTGACGGAAGTACTTGATCGACGACATCACCGTACTGACCGCGCCGTCACCGAACGCGCAGAACGACCGGCCCAGGATGTTGTCGCAGATGTCGAGCAGTTGGTCGACCTCGTCCTCGTGCGCCTGGCCGCGCTCGAATCGGTCCAGGATCTGGACCATCCACGGATTGCCCTCCCGGCACGGCGTGCATTTGCCGCAGGACTCGTGGGCGTAGAACTTGATCCACCGGCCCACCGCGCGCACGATGCAGTCACCGTCGTCGAAGATCATCAGCGCACTCGTGCCGTTCATCGACCCGGCCTCGGCGACCGAGTCGAAGTCCAACGGGACGTCGAGGTGCTCGTCGGTGAACAGCGGCGTCGAAGAACCGCCTGGGGTCCAGAACTTCAATTGATGGCCCTCGCGGACCCCGCCGCACATCTCGAGCAGTTCGCGCAGAGTGGTCCCCATCGGCGCCTCGTACTGACCGGGATTCGCGACCCTGCCGGTGAGCGAATAGACGCTCGTACCCGACGACGTCTCCGGGCCCATCTGCTTCCACCAGTCGGCACCGTTGAGAATGATCGCCGGGACACTGGCCAGGGTGCCGACGTTGTTGACCACCGTCGGCGCTCCGTATAAGCCGGCGATCGCCGGGAACGGGGGCTTGAGCCGCGGTTGACCGCGATAGCCCTCGAGGGAGTCGAGCAGGGCGGTCTCCTCGCCGCAGATGTAGGCACCGGCGCCCGGATGCACCACTACCTCAAGCGAGTAATTGGAGCGCAGCACGTTCTGGCCCAGATACCCAGCGGCGTAGGACTCCGCGACGGCTGCCCGTACGCGACGCATGGCGTGCACCGCCTCGCCGCGGATGTAGATCACCGCCAGGTTCGAGCGGATCGCGAAGCTCGCGATGATGATGCCCTCGATCATCGAGTGCGGGTCGTTCATCATCTGCGGCAGGTCCCGGCAGGTTCCCGGCTCGCCCTCGTCCGCGTTGACCACGAGGTATTTGGGCAGCGCGCCGGGCCCTTCGGTCTCCCCGGGCTTGGCCTGCGGAATGAAGCCCCACTTCATCCCCGTCGGGAAACCCGCTCCGCCGCGCCCGCGAAGACCCGAGTCCTTGATCACGGCCGTGATGGCATCGGGTGGCATCGTCAGCGCCCGGCGCAGCGCGCGGTAGCCCTCGGCCCGCTCGTAGGCGGCCAGCGTCCACGAATCCGGGTCGTCCCAGCGGCGGCTGAGCACGGGGGTCAAGGGCATCGGTCAGGCATCCTGAGCACGGGGGTCAAGGGCATCGGTCAGGCATCCTTCCGGTCCGGCACGGACGCCCCGACCGCGGGTGGGCCTTCGCCACGCTCGGCGGCCCGGCGCAGGCCGGCGAGCGTGGGTTTTCCGAGCGCGGGCGCCGCAACGGCGGTGGCTACCCGCTCCTCCGCGCGCTCGGTAGCGGGGAAGCCGGCGATCTCCCGCGACATCTCCTTGAAGCTGCACAGCGGCGCGCCCCGAGTGGGGTCGGGCCGGCGGCCGGTCCGGAGGGCGTCGATCAGCGCCGTCGTCGTCTCCACTGTCTCCTGGTCGAAGAACTCGTAGTTGACGGTCACCACTGGCGCGTAGTCACAGGCGGCCAGACACTCGGCGTGCTCCAGGGTGAACCTTCCGTCGGGCGTCGTCTGGTCGTGACCGACACCGAGCTGCTGCTGTGCGGCGGCATAGATCTCCTCTCCACCGAGGAAGCCGCACAGCGTGTTGGTGCACACGCTGATGAGGTACTCACCCGCTGGCCGCCGCTTGAACATCGTGTAGAACGTCACGACAGCGCCGACCTCGGCCTTGGTCAGGTTCAGTTCCTCGGCACAGAGCGCGACCCCTTCGGGGCTCACGTACCCCTGCACCGACTGCACCAAATGCAGCATGGGCAGCAGCGCGGACCGAGGTCGCGGATACCGGGCGATGATCTCGCGAATCTCGCGACGGGTCTGCTCGGTCAACGGCGGAACGCCTTCTGGGACCACGCCCTCGGTGACTGAGGCTCCGAGGTCACCGATGTCGACGGGGCTGTTGACCGTGTGCGCTCTGCCGTCGGGGCCGTAGGCGGCACTCTGCCGGCCCGACTCCCCCGCTTTTCCTGCGGTCACCTGTCCACCCCACCCATGACCGGGTCGATCGAGGCGATCGACGCGATCACATCGGCGATCAAGCCGCCTTCGGACATCGCGGCCGTCGCCTGCAGGTTGATAAAGCTGGGATCGCGGACGTGCACCCGCCAAGGTCTGGTCCCGCCGTCACTGACGACGTGATAGCCGAGTTCGCCGCGCGGCGATTCGATCGGCACGTACACCTGCCCGGGCGGAACCCGGAATCCTTCGGTGACCAGCTTGAAGTGATGAATCAGCGACTCCATCGACTGGCCCATGATCTTGCCGACGTGCTCCAACGAGTTACCCAAGCCGTCGGGTCCAAGAGAGAGCTGCGCGGGCCAGGCAACCTTCTTGTCCGCCACCATGATCGGGCCCGGCTCGAGCCGGTCCAAGCACTGTTCGATGATCTTGAGTGACTCGCCCATCTCCGCGACCCGGACCAGATATCTGCCGAACGCGTCGGCACTGGTCTCGACACAGACGTCGAAGTCATATGTCTCGTATCCGCAGTACGGCTCGACCTTGCGCAGATCCCAGGGCAACCCGGCAGCCCGCAGCGGCGGTCCGGTCACGCCGAGGGAGACGCAGCCGGTGACGTCGAGGTAGCCCACGTGCTGCAGCCGCTTCTGCCACACCGGCTGGCCGGTCAGCAGTCGGTGGAAGCCCTCGAACCGCTTCGGCAGGATCTTCAGGAGTTCACCGATGGAGGCCTCAACGCCGTCCGGCAGATCCATTGCGAGACCACCCGGGCGCACGTAGGCGTGGTTCATCCGCAGGCCGGTGATCTCCTCCAGCACGTCAAGGACGAGTTCGCGCTCCCGGAAGCCGTTGGTCATGGCGGTGAGCGCGCCCATCTCCATGCCGGTGGTGGCCAGGCCGACCAGGTGGGAGGCGATCCGGTTGAGCTCCATCACCAGCACGCGGATGACCTCCGCGCGCGGCGGGACCTCGATCCCCAGCAACTTCTCCACCGCAAGGCAGTAGGCGGTCTCGTTGAACAGCGGCGCGAGGTAGTCCATCCGAGTGACGAAGGTCGTGCCCTGGACCCAGTTGCGGTATTCGGTGTTCTTCTCGATACCGGTGTGCAGGTAGCCGATGACCACCCGGCACTTTGTGACCGTCTCACCCTCGAGGTCCAGCACCAGGCGCAGCACACCGTGCGTCGAAGGATGCTGCGGGCCCATGTTGACCACGAGACGTTCCTCGGCCACCGGGTCACCAGCAAAGGTGGAGTCCCAGTCCCCGCCGGTGACGGTGTAGACCCGTCCCTCGGTGGTATCCCGCGAGCCGGCGTACGGGTCCGCGCTCGTGACGGGGGGCGTCGCCATCATGAGGAGCCGTCCTTGGCGAGCATCGCAGGGAGTACCGCAGCGAGGAACGAGCGAGGAGCGCACCGAGGAGCGGAGCTGAGGACGGTGACGGGGCGATGGGTCATCGGTAGCTCCTCCGCTCGTCGGGTGGCGGAATGGTCGCGCCCTTGTAGTCCACCGGCACCCCGCCGAGTGGGTAGTCCTTGCGTTGCGGAAACCCGTCCCAGTCGTCGGGCATGAGGATCCGGGTGAGTCCCGGATGGCCTGGAAAGTTGATCCCGAACATGTCCCAGGTCTCGCGCTCCTGCCAGTCAGCGGTCGGGTAGACCCCAGTCACCGAGGGAATGTGTGCGTCCTCGAGCGGTACGGCGACATCGAACCGGACCCGACGCCGGAAGGTCATCGACGTCAGGTGATAGACGACGTGCAACCGGTCCTGTGGCGGACCGCCGGAACCCAAGTAGTCCACCCCGGACAGGCTGGAGAGCAACTCGAAGCGCAGCGCCTCGTGGTCGCGCATGGTCTTGCACAGTCTCACCAAGTGGTCGCGGGCCACGAACAGGGTCAATTCGCCGCGGTCGACGACCACTCGCTGGACCGTCGCAGCGAAGCGCTTGGGACCCAAGGCGAATTCGATGGCATCCATCAGTTCGTCGAAGTAGCCGCCGTACGGGCGCTCGCTGCTGTAGAGGGTGACCGCCGATCCCGGAGCGACCCGGACCAGTCCGCCGTAGCCGGACGTGTCACCGGTGCCGCTGACTCCGAACATGCCGCGCTGCCGGTCGGTTTCCGGGGGCCGTCCAGGGACGGCGACATCACCGTGCTCTGTGGTGGTCCCCTGGTCCTTGGTCGCCTCCTCCTTGCTCATGATTGCCCCGCCTCGCGAGCCGCTCGATCCGCTCCTCGCTCGTTCCTCGCTGCGATGCTCCCTCGCTCTCGGCTCATTCCTCGTCGCTCATTTCTTGACCTTCACCAGCGCCCCGTGCTTGAGCTCGCCGCGCTGCACCGCCTGGGTGCGTTCGAGGGTGTACTGCGTACTCCGCTTCGCCTCGGCTGCCTCGATCCATTCCTTGCGGGCTGCCTTGTCGTAGCGGATCGAGGAGGGCATCTCGGTCCAGATCTCCTGCGGGTTGGCGGCAATGTGCTTCGCCCGCTTGGCACCGAGCGGCTCGTGCTTGATCTTGTGATGCAGCTTGAGAATCGCGTCCATCAGCATCTCCGGCCGCGGCGGGCAGCCGGGTAGGTAGATATCTACGGGGACGACGTGGTCGACGCCCTGCACGATCGCGTAGTTGTTGAACATGCCGCCAGAACTGGCGCACACACCCATGGCCAGGACCCACTTGGGCTCGGGCATCTGGTCGTAGATCTGGCGTAGGACCGGGGCCATCTTCTGGCTGACCCGGCCGGCCACGATCATGAGGTCGGCCTGGCGCGGCGAGGCCCGGAAGACCTCCATGCCGAAGCGGGCAAGGTCGTAGCGGCCGGCGCCGGTGGCCATCATCTCGATCGCGCAGCAGGCCAGCCCGAAGGTCGCCGGCCACAACGATGCCGTCCGCGTCCAGTTGACGAGCTTCTCCACGTTGGTGAGCAGGAAGCCGCTCGGGAGCTTTTCTTCTAGTCCCATGTCAGTCCCAATCCAGTCCGCCGCGGCGCCAGACATAGGCGTAGGCGATGAACACGGTCGCGATGAAGATGACCATCTCGATCAGCCCGAACAGGCCGAGTGAGTCGTTGGCGACTGCCCACGGATACAGGAAGATGATCTCGATGTCGAAGATGATGAACAGCATCGCGGTGAGGTAGTACTTGACCGGGAAGCGTCCGCCGGCAAGCGGTTGGTCGACTGGTTCGATGCCGCACTCGTAGGGATCCAGCTTCGCCTTGTTGTAGCGGCGCGGACCGATGAATGGGGCTGCTGACACCGAGAACAGCGCAAAGGCGGCGGCCAGCGCGAACAGCCCCACGATGGGGATGTAGGCGTTCAGCATGGCGGGTACCTTACGGCCGAGCAGGACGGAGCCTGAACGACGCCTTGGCTGGGGGAAATACACGCCGATGCCACTTGCGCTTTCATGCTGCCGGAGCCAAACGGGTCAGCCCGTTGATCACCCGGTCCACTGTGTCTCCGCCGCGCTCGTCGGTGAGGTTGGCGAGCAGCTTCAGCACGAACTTCATCAGTAGCGGGCGCGGGAGGCCTTTCGTGGTGCACAGCCGCATGACTTCGGGGTGCCCGATCAGCTTCACGAAGATGTTTCCGAGCCGGAAATAGCCGCCGTACGCGCCCTTCAACGAGTCCACATAGGACCGCAACGCCTGCTCGCGGTTGGGGCCGGCGGGGCGGGCAAGTGCCTGTACGGCGTGTTCGGCGGCGAGCTTGCCGGTCTCCATGGCGTAGGCGATGCCCTCGCCGTTGAACGGGTTGATCGCGCCGGCTGCATCACCGACGAGCATGAGGCCGCGGGTGTATTGCGGGGTCCGGTTGAAGCCCATCGGAAGCCCGGCGCCGCGGACCGCTCCGGTCGCGGTGTCCTCGGTCAAGGTCCACTCAGCAGGCACGTTGTGCAGCCAGCGGGTGAGCATCTCGCGGTAGTCGGTGTTGCCGTAGGCGGTGGACGAGTTGAGGATGCCCAGGCCGACATTGACGGTTCCGTCGCCCATGGCGAAGATCCAGCCGTAGCCGGGCAGCAGCCGCTCGCCGTCGCGCAGTTCCAGCCAGGACTCGATGTAGTCGTCGTGGGTGCGTGGGGAGGTGAAGTACCGGCGCACGGCCACGCCCATCGGCCGGTCAGTACGGCGGGTGAGTCCGAGAGCTTTCCCGACGGTGCCACTCATCCCGCCGGAGTCGACGACGATCTGCGCGCGGTAGTCGACCGGCTTTCCGTCTTCGCCGCGG
>JALZIX010000332.1 GCA_030860025.1 Actinomycetota bacterium | reverse complement strand
GGGTGGGTGCTGGGCCGGTTCCGGTGCCTTTGCCGCCGGTGTTGGCTGGGCCTTGGCCGGTGTTGGCTCCGGCTTGGCCGCCGGGGGCTGGGTTGGTGCCGTTGCCGCCGCCGGGTCCGGTTCCGGTGCCGTTGCCGGTGCCGGGGTTGGGGGGGAGGTCGACTCCTTCGGCGGGGTCGACGGCGGGTCCGGGGCGGGCCTCGCCGGGGGCGAAGGGCTGGGCGCGGGTGAGGGCGGCGGTGGCCGAGCGCAGGCCGGTGCCGTCGGTGACCGCGGTCCGGGCGGCGTTGTGGAGGTTGGTGGCCAGGTTGGGGTCGAAGGGGCTGTTGCCGTAGAAGCGGCCGGCGCCGCCCATGAACGCGCCGAACATGCTCTCGGCGGTGAACGGGTTGGCCCAGGTCTGATAGACCAGCCCGTTGGCGAGGAAGCTCGACGCCGGTGAGGTGATCGCGTTGTTCAGCCCGATCCGGGTCGGCTTGCGGAAGGGCAGCGAGTTGACCAGCGGCCCGATCGTGGTCCCGATCACCGCGCCGGTCCCGCCGCCGATCGCGGCCGCGCTGGTCTTCTGACCGTCCCAGCTGTCCCGGTCGCCCCGCAACATCTGGGTGGCCTGGGTGGCCGCGTCGATGAAGACCTCTTCGCTGATCTCCTCGACCATCTCCCGACCGATCGCCTTCCAACCGGCCTTGGTGGTGACGTTCCTGGCGACCTTCTCGGCCAGCTCGCGCAGCGCCGTGGTCGCGGCCTTCGTGCCGAGGGTGATCAACTGCTTCATCGTCATCTGCCTGAGCGCGACCATGGTCAGCTTCGACATCAGGGTCGAGATCGCCGCCCGCAGCGCGGTGATGATCCCACCGCTCATCGCGATCCCGCCCGCGCCACCGTTCCAGAAGTTGATCAGCATCGAGACATAGATCGCCGCGATCGCGATCCAGAACGCCACGTTGATCGAAATCTTGGTGTAGTTCGTCTCCAGGGCGAACCCGTCCACCTGCCCGGCGTACGCGGCCGCGTTCCCGGCCATCGCGATGACCTGCGCATCGTAGGAGGTGAACAGCTGCTGATTGATCTCATCGAAGGTCGCCGCCGCCGGCGCATCCCAGCCACCCCGGATGATCCCCGCCGCATCCGCATGCTCCTGCGCCGCAGCCGACAAGACCTCGGTCAACTCCGCGTACAACGCCGACAAATCCCACAACGCGGACTCGCTGCCCTCCGGCCAGTTCTGCCCCGAAGCCAGCAACGAAATCAGGCTATTCGCCCAATCCGGCAAACTCTCACCCCACGCGGGAGAGACATCATCCCCCGCCACATCCCACCCCGCTCTCAGCCACGCATCGATCGCCTTCAGCCGACATCATCGTCGGTCGCACACCCGACGACCAGCGTCGGTCAAACCAATGACCCGGTCGGCGGTCAGTCGGTTTGAAGTTGTCTGCTCACCGATGGCTAGATCGCGCCCTGGACGCTGTTGGTGGGCTCGTTTTCTTTAGGCAGGTTGTCGTTGGCCTTGACCTCGTCAGTCCCGACATAGTCGGCGATGGGGTCGTCGTAGCCCAGGCTCGCCAGATACGCCTCGCCCTGGACCCCGGTCAGCTGCATGCCATCGCGTGGCTGCTCAGTGCCCTGGATGCCGGCGATGCCTTCGGGGTGCGCGACATCCTCGGGAAGGGGCTGGGCCACTCCCTCGGCTACGGGCTGGACCACTGCTTCAGGAATGTGTGGGGCGAGTCCTTCGGGCAGCTGCTCAGGAAGGCCGCTGGCGTTGCGCTCGGCGATTCGTTCACTGATCTGGTCGAGCACCTCGCCATGGTCCTGAACGGAGGGAGCGGCCGCAACGATTGGCTCAGCGGCGCCGCTCTCGTACGATCCGCCACCAGAACCGCCACCACCAGAACCGCCACCAGAACCGCCACCAGAACCGCCACCAGAGGCGGCCGGCGCGGAGTCAGCGGGCGATGGTGCCGCTTCTGCCGCACCTCCGCCGACGTTGGTCAATGGCGGTGCATCTGCGCCGCCACCCAGGACGTTCGTCGGTTCGGGACCGTCGAGGCTGTTTCCGTGTTCATCGACATAGTTGAGCGGGACGTCCGTGAAGTTGGTCATGCCATCGTTCGGGTTGACGGGCTGAGTTGTGTCGGCGAAGCCATGGCCGTCTTTCATGTTGTACGTGGGTTCCCCGACTGGCTGGACGGTGTCGGTAACCACATTTCCCTCCGCGTCGATGTACGAGACGGCACCGGGTGTCTTGTGCTCGACGAGTTCAGCCCATTCCTCACCTCGGCCGAGCCGCGCTTGGCCGGCGGTCAAGCCGGTCATCTGGTCACCGCCGACGAACTGGGCAGTTGCGCCGCCGGTCATCGCCATCCCAGCCGGACCGCCTGAGCTCGTGGCCCCCCCACCGCTGGTGCTGGCTGGGCGGCTCGCGTTCGAGTTCGGCTTGACCGCGCCGATGTCCGAAGCCTGTTGAACATCTGCAGCAAGGGACATCTCTATGGCGTTACGGACGTTCTTGCCCGTATCCGTGATGTTCTTCACCATCTCGTTGCCGAGTTCGGTGAATTCCTTTGCCCTGTTCTGCTCCACGAAGGAGCTTCGGAAGCCGTCGCCGGGGGAGTCGGTGCCCCACGGAGGGGCGCCGGCGTTCAGTACAGCGTCGATCCGGCGGGTGAGATCGGCCCACCGCTCCTCCAGCGTCTGCGAGGCGGCGTCCCACTGGCTCAAGCCGGCGCCCGCCTGCTCGGGATCAACATTGACGTAGTCCTGGGTCATGACCGGGTCATCCCTTTCCGAGCATCTGGTCGGACATGCGTTCAAGCACTCCGTCAATGTCGCCGTCCATATGCAGCTGCAATTCTTCGCGCGGAATCAACGGCTCGAACACCTCGATCACGCGCTCCTTGGCAGCGAGCCCGGCAGCCTTGATCGTTTCGGTGATCGTGTCGGCCAACTCACGGGAGTCTGGTTGGCGATAGATCCGCGGATCGAGGTCCAGCCGGATCAGTTCTCCGCGGGAACCGACGGTGGCTGAGATGAGTCCGTCCGGCGACTTTTCGGTGACCTGAACAGCCCGAGCCTGCTCGTGCAGCTTGGGGCCCTCGGTCGTCAACTTCTGGAAGCGATCCTGGAGTTCCTCGGCGTAGGCCCGCATCCCAGCTACGTCTGAGCGCTCAAGCCTGTGCGAGGGTTCCATGATTCGCCTCCTCGTTTGCCCGGCCCGAAACGTTCTAGATTGAGACGAGGATACTGATCGCCTGGTTCCGCGTATCCGCCGATGATCATCGAGCAACGAGGGGGCAACGCGTGCGGGGTGGTGCGGCGCTCGCCACGGTCGCTCTCGCCACCGCACTTCTCGGCATGCCGACAGATCGGGCCGTTGCGGTGGACCCCTCGTGCGGCACGTCGGCAGAGGGCACTTTGCTCGAGGTGGGTCTGCCCTGGGCGCAGGAGATGTACGACCCGGACAACAGGCTGGCACCGTTCAGTACTGGAGCCGGGGTGACCGTGGCGGTGGTGGACTCCGGTGTGGACGCCACGCATCCGCAATTGCTGGGGAAGGTACTGCCCGGCGTCGGTTATGTACCGGGTCTCCCCACCGGAACCATCGACTGCGTCCCGCACGGCACCGGGGTGGCCAGCATCATTGCCGCCCAGTCCATACCGACCTTCGGCTTCGCCGGGCTCGCACCGGACGCGACGATCTTGCCCGTCCGGGTCAGCGACAAGTCCTACCTCGCTCCGGCTGAGGAGCTTCAGGATCCGCTTACCCTGGCCGCAGGTATCGACTACGCCGTGGCCAACGGCGCGGATGTCATAGCGGTGTCCACCGTCTGTTACTTCGACTCTCCGGAGCTGGAAGCCGCCACGGAAGGAGCCATTGCTGCGGGTGTCGTCGTGGTCGCTGCGGTGGGCAACGGCCAGCAGGATGGCGATCTGGATCCGTCGCCAATCATCGTGCCGTTCCCCGCCGCCTACCCGGATGTCATCGGCGTAGGCGCAGTCGATCAGAACATGGCTCGCGACGGCACGTCACAGATCGGCGCCTTCGTCGATCTCGTGGCCCCCGGAGTGGACGTGGTCGCCGCCGGTCTCGGCGGGCACCAGCGCTACAGCGACACCGGTATCGCGGTCGGCTTCGTCGCGGCAACCGTCGCCCTGATGCTCGGTCAGCCGGACTCGGAGCTTCGCGATCTGCGAGGTGCGCAACTCGTCGACCGAGTGACCGGCCGCCTGCTCGCCTCCGCTTCCGGGGCCGTCGGTGGTCCCGGCGAGCTCGCGTACGGGCGAGGTTCGGTCGATCCGTACCGCGCGTTGACGGAAGCGCCCGACGATGCCGCTCCCCTCGAACTCGACGGCCGGCAGCCGCCGCCGAGAGACGAAGCCGCGATCCGGCTGGCTGCCGAACGCGCCGCGGCCGATTCCTCGTCGATGCGAAACGCCCTGCTGATGATCGTGTTCGCCCTTGTCGTGATCGCCGCGGCCTTCTTCGTACCCCGTGCTCGGCGACGGAGATGGCGACCCGGCCGGGAGCGTGAATTGCAATCGGAGCGGGCGGACAAGCGCCCGGAGTTCCTGCCCGGCGACATGCTGTTCCGGACATCCGCGGAGACCCCGGACAAGGTTGCTCCGCGCTGAGGCCGAACAAAAAGGCCGGCCCAGTTGCCGGCCGGCCTCCCTGTCGTGCAGTTCGGGCGGGCTAGATGGCCAATCCTTTGGCGGCGGCCTTCTCGGTGTCCGAGGAGACTCCAGCGACCTTGTTCATGCTGGTCTTGAAACTCTCCAGCACCCGGACGATTTCCGTTGCTGCCGCCGTCCAGGTGCTCTGGCGTCTGTTGTACTCAGTCTGCGACTCAGAGTCGTTCCACGTTGACAGTAGCGCCTGGGTCTCGGTATTGATCGTGTCCAGATGCCCGTTGATCGTGCCGATGGCCTTGCCGATGAAGCCAGCGGCTTCGTCCTGAGCGGTCCAACTGGCCGCGTAATCCTGTGCAGTCATCGTGTGTCTCCCTAGACCGGTAATCCGCGGGTGATGCCGGCTGCTTCGGCGCCAACCGAAGCTGTCGCTTGTTCCTGCTCGATGTCACCACTCTCAAAACGCCCGGCAGCGTCTCGGGAGGCTGCCGAGGTCTGGTGCAGCGCCCGGTTCATCGTGTTGAGTTCATCCTGGATCTGCATCTTGACCTCGTCGAACTTTCGGATCCAAGCTCCCCTGGAAACCCCGGACAGGTGGCTCAGGTCGTTGCCAAGGGTGGTGACGGCACCTTCCATCCCACTTGCGGCGTCATCCGCCTTCGACGCGAATATGATCAGCTGTTCTCTGCTAATACCACTGCCTTCAGGCAACGTCCACACCTCCACTTAGTCTTCGCGCTCACGCCCAGCAGGGGATCGCGCATCGATCCAGGTCTTTGTTGAGACGCCCCGACTGTCCAGGCGGTTCCCCAGTTTCGGATAACCATAGTCATCTTCGGGGCGATGTCGAAAGCCCGGCAGAATGTCGTTGGCCGACGTTGGCCTGATGTTCAGGCGACCGGGCGCTGGGCCTCCAAGGGATCCAGAGCGCTCCCCTGCGGAATCCGCGCGATCAGGGAGGACGGCAGCCGGACCGGTTCGATCGAACCGTAACCCAGAAACCCCTGCGCCTCCGCAGATGGCAGCGGATAGGCCCGGCCCTCGTCGGTGACGAGGTAGCGAACGCCGCTGTCCGCACCGTCGGAGGGCAGCCCCTGCACGATCGCACCGTGGCCAGGAGTGATCAGGACCCGATCGGCCAGCACTGTTCCGGACTCGGTCTGCTGCCGCGTGGCGTTGGCATTCTCCGCGCCTTCGACCGCTGCGTCGACGCTGATTCGGGGGGTGGGTTCGTCGTCACCGAACGATGCACAGATCGTGGGATTCGGGTTGGCGGTTTCGGCGACCTCCGGAATGTTGGCCGGCGGGTCGGTCGGCGCCGGCGGGTCAAGGTCAACTCGGTCCGCCTGCTGCGCCTCGTCCGCGGACAGCGGTCGCGGCTCCGGGGCGCGGCCCCGGTAGACGCTGTCCCGGATCGTGTCATCCGCTAGGAGCATCCGGGCCTGAACCTCGGTGATCTCGATGATCCGGGTTGCGTCCACCTGGTAGTACTGGGTCCGGCCACCCCCCTCCACCTTGCGGATCTCCCCGACGATCCCATCGGAGATCGCCCTCGAGACCTCGCCCCGGCCGGAAACCGGACTCGGCTGCAAGAACTCCCCGCGCGGCACCGCGCTCAGCCACGCGGTTCCGACATTGATCGACGGAGTGCTCTGCAGTATCAATGCCTCCCGTACTGCATTGACATGTTCGATCTTGATCGGGAACTGATGTCCGTTCCAGATCAGGTGCAGGGTACCGAGCGTGACGTCTTCGACGAGGGAGGCCTTGTCCTCGATCTGCGTCCCTTCGGTGATGTCGCGGCCGACGACCAGCGCCGTGCTCGGAACCAATCCGCCGTCGGTCTCGCGAGCGGGCAACGAGCACAGCGTCCAGCCGCCTTGGAGCATCAGCTCGGGATTGGGTAACGAGTCCGGCGCATCGAGGATGCCCAGCCGTGGTCCGCGAGGCACCTCGAGCAACGACTTGTGCGAAACGTTGACGTACTGAGTGGTCCCGACCAGCAGAGCTGCGGAGGCGAAGTTCACGGTGGGATAGAGCAGCTGCTCGTTCTCCTCGTTGGGCAGCCACACGAACGTGGCGCCGGTCTCCTCCTCGACGATGACCTTGCCGCCCTCTTGCCACGTGCTGTTGCCGCTGGGAAAGAAGATGCCGATCAGTGCGGCGCCGGCCAACGCGACAACCGCGATCATCACGCTCGCGAACCCGGACCCGCTCATCTTCCGTAACGGGCTCTGCACGGGATCGGTCTCGCGCAGCACGACGCCGGAGATGACTCGCTGGACCATGAACTGATAGGACTGGAACAGATCCCGTCGGGTGGCCACCGCGGATCAGCCCGAAAGTCCGCGCAGGTATCCGTACAGGCCGAGAACCGCGCACGCCGTCGGCACGACCGCGATCACCAGCAGCACGTCGAAGATGTCCGCGATCCGTCCCAGATAGGGACTGGGCGGCCGATTCTGATAAACGAAACCGGCGGCCAGGATGAAGCCGGCGAGGACCACGATCACCGGCAACGTGATGGACAACCGCGAGTCCGGCGAGCCCACCATGTAGCCCGTCGCAATCGCAGTCAGCCCGATGATGCCAGCGACCAGTAACGGTGCCCGGTGTCGTACAGCCGGAAAGAGTCGGCCCCGTAACAGCGTTGCCAGGGCGACGATCGAGACGAGGATGTACCCGCCGACGTCGCCGCTCATGATCAGCACGATCTCGGCCAGGACGACGATGAACGACCCACCGAGCAGCATCCCGGTCATCAGCTCGTCGGTACGGCGCACGGTGGAGTGCACTCTGGACAATGGTACGACCGGTGGGTCGGCCAATAGGTCGTCCACCGTGGTCGGCAGGCTTGGCATCGGCAACTTGGCCAGCCGGATGGACAGCAGCGGAATTATCGGCGTGAAGATGATGACCACCGAGACCAGGATGGCCGCCACATCGACGACGGTGGTGCCGTCGATGAGCCCGATCAACGAGCCGATAAAGCCCAGCAAGCCGATCGTGATGCCGGCAACGAAATAGTGCGTACGGTCGGCGACGCCGATGAATCCCAACAGCCCGACGACGAAGAGGACCGCGAAGCCGGCAGCGTACTGCGGCGCCTCGGCGTCCAGCAGCGACTGTCGACCCTGGCTCAATGCAAGCCCACCGGCAAAGCCGTAGACCATTGCCACGCTACCGATGACCGCCCCGGCGCCGGCATCACCCAGCGCGCGCGCCAAAGCCACCGACACCGCGAGCAGCACGCCGGCCAGGCCCAACATGATTCCACCGGGCAGCGCCCAAGGCGGGCCCGAGGTGAGGAGCACCACCAACCCCAACAGCAACGCGAGGGAGGCGATGGTGACTCCGGCACGCCGCGTATTTGCGGTCCCCCAGGACCGGCTCTGGCGTCGGGTATCCGTGGCGATCGCGTCAACCACATCGTCGTAATCCATCTCGGGCCACTCGGCCTGTCGTGGAACGAGATGGAGCACATCACCGTCGCGCAACTCCTGCGACCCGATCGGGCGGGCCGGGTCGATCAGCGTCCCGTCCGCCTTACGCAGCGCCCAGCCGCCGTGATCCTGGCCTTCGTCGGCGAGCTCGTCGCCTGCCGCACGAAGGAGTCCAGGCATCAGTTCCGCGGCAGAGGAATGCTCGGGCAAGGCCACGTCGACGCGGCGCCGTGGTGCGGCAATCGTGATCCTGGCCAGGCCAGTGGTGGCGCCACGACTCATGCTCTACCTCGGTAGCCCGCGGTATCGCTCGCGCTCTGTCGGCTCATGGCTTGCTCCCCATTGGTGGCCGCAGCCGACGAGGATGTCACCGATCTGCAACCACGGTCCCCGATCATGCCTCATACGATAGGTCCGCCGATCAACCCCGCGTCCAGGACCGCCGATCTGAAAAGGGTGCCCCGTGGCCACCGTCATCTTGCGCCGGCAGGCGCGTCGGGATGCCCCGGAGCTGCCGATCGGTGAGGTCCTGCTGGATCCTCCGCCCGAGATTCCGGCCCCCACCGGTGCCGGCTGGGGCCGGATGATGATGATGCTGCCCATGGTGGCCGGCGCCGCCGGCATGGCGTTGCTGTTCTCGAGTCAGCGATCCGGTCCCTTCGCCTACATCGCCGGGGGCATGATCGGGTTCTCCATGATCGGCATGATGGCCGCTCAGCTTCTCCAAGGCGGCGGCGGGCCGAGCAAGAAGGAGCTCATCGCCAAGCGGCGCGAATACATGCGCCACCTCTCCCTGCATCGCCGCAAGGTCCGCCGTACCGCCGTCGAGCAGCGCCAGGCAATGTTCTACCGCCATCCCGACCCCGTCGCACTCTGGGCCACCGCGGCGAGTCATCGACTGTGGGAACGCCGTACGTCACATGCTGACTTCGGAGTGGTCCGGATCGGGGTCGGACCCCAGGCCCTGGCCACGCCGATCATCGCACCGCCATCGAGGTCGCTGGACGAGTTGGAACCGCTGTGTGCCAGCGCTCTACGCCGCTTCGTCCTCACCTATTCGACCGTGCCCGAGCTACCCATTGCGATGGCGATCAACGGATTCAGCCGCGTACACATCACCGGGCAGGTGGACCGAGCCCGCTCTCTGGTCCGGGCCGCGATCGCCCAGCTGTGCGTACATCATTCGCCCGAGGACATCGTGATCGCCGTCGTCGCCGGTACGCATGAGCGAGCGAGCTGGGAATGGGCGAAGTGGTTCCCGCATGCGCTTCATCCGGACCGTACGGATGCGTTGGGCAGCCTGCGCCTGGTGACGACCAGCCTCCCGGCGCTCGAGGCGATGCTCGACGAGATGCTTGCTACCCGACCGCGGTTCAACCCGACCGAGGCCAGCGCCCAAATCGCCGGCGCGCACTTGGTGGTGGTCCTCGATGGCGGGGACGTCGCGGGATCCAGCCACCTGATGAGTTCCGGCGGTGGAGTCGAGGGAGTAACGGTTCTCGATCTGACCACGCCCCCTCCTCGGCTGCTCGATCGGGCAACGCTGGTTCTCGACGTAGACAAGGTCGGCAATCTCAAGAGCCGGACAGCTGACGGCGAGGCCACCATCGGTCGGGCCGACGAGCTCACTGAGGTGGAGATCGAGGCACTGGGCAGGCAGATCTCTCCGCTGCGGCTGTCCATCGGTGGCAAGGGCGAGCAGGCGATGAACAATGCCCTGGACCTCGCCGACCTGCTCGGTATCGACGACCCGTTCTCCTTCGAGACGACCCAGGGCTGGGCACCGCGGGCGAACCGGGACCGGCTGCGCGTTCCGATCGGAATCGGTCCGGATGGGCAGTCCATCGACCTGGACATCAAGGAGTCGGCGCAGGACGGCATGGGCCCCCACGGCCTGCTGATCGGTGCGACCGGTGCCGGCAAGTCCGAACTCCTACGCACGCTCGTTTTGGCATTGGCTGCCACGCACGACTCGGAGACACTCAACTTCGTCCTGACCGACTTCAAGGGCGGCGCGACGTTCATCAAGCTCGATCGCCTGCCGCACACCAGCGCAGTCATCACCAACCTCGCCGACGAGTTGCCGCTCGTCGACCGGATGGCCGATGCGATCAACGGTGAGCTGCTGCGCCGCCAGGAGTTGCTGCGCGCGGCCGGCAACTACGCCTCGCTGCGTGACTACGAGAAGGCCCGCACCTCCGGTATCCCGCTGTCCCCCATGCCGAGCCTGCTGATCGTCTGTGACGAGTTCAGCGAACTGCTGTCGGCCAAGCCGGACTTCATCGACATGTTCGTCCAGATCGGCCGGGTCGGGCGCTCTCTAGGCGTACACCTCCTGCTGGCCTCGCAGCGACTCGAGGAGGGTCGGTTGCGTGGCCTGGACACCCATCTGTCCTATCGGATCGGCCTGCGTACGAACTCGGCGATGGAGAGCCGGGTCGTGCTCGGATCACCGGATGCCTTCGAGCTTCCCCGCGCACCTGGGCATGGATTCATCAAGTTCGGGACCGACCCGTTGGAGCGCTTCCGCGCTGCCTACGTCTCCGGGGTCTATCGCCGCGACGGCGGTAGCCGGGTCGACCGCTCCCTGAGGGACGACGCGACGGTCTTGGAGTACGACACCCAATATCTGGCCCCGCCGGTCGAGGAGGAGAAGACCGACGCCATCCTGGAAGACCCTGATGAGGGCCTGGGGGAAAGCCTTCTCGATGTCATGGTCGAGCGGCTACAGGGCAAAGGAGTTCCAGCCCACCAGGTGTGGCTGCCCCCGCTCAAGGAGCCGCCGACCTTGGATCAGCTGCTCCCCACACTGGTGGAGGACGAGGAGCGCGGTCTGACCGTTGCCAATCCGGACTTGCGTGGGGCCCTCAAGGCGCAGGTTGGCCTGATCGACCGGCCACTGGAGCAACGCCGCGAAACGATGACCCTGGACCTGTCCGGCGCAGGTGGGCACGTCGTCATCGTCGGCGGAACGCAGAGTGGCAAGAGCACTGCGCTGCGCACCTTGATCACCAGCCTGGCGCTGACGAACACACCGCGCGAGGCGCAGTTCTACTGCTTGGACTTCGGTGGTGGCTCCCTCTCCTCACTGCGCGATCTCCCGCACGTAGGAGGGGTGTACGGGCGCACCGATGTGGACGAGCTGCGCCGGACGATCGCCGAATTCTCCAACCTGTTAGCTGTCCGCGAACGGCGGTTCGGCGAACTGGGCTTGGAGGGCATGGGCTCCTATCGGCGCCGGATCAAGGCAGGTCAGGTCACCGACGACCCGTTCGGTGACGTGTTCCTCGTCGTGGACGGTTGGCTCACCCTGCGCAACGACTTCGAGGGCATGGACGCCACCGTCGCTGACATCGCGACTCGCGGACTGTCCTACGGCGTACACGTCATCGTCACCGCCACTCGGTGGATGGACCTCCGGCCAGCGATCAGAGACCTGTTCGGCACCCGGCTCGAACTGCGCCTCGGCGATCCAGGTGACTCCTATCTCGACCGGCGTACGGCGATGAACGTGCCGCCGGAGACTCCGGGTCGGGGGATCACCTCGGAGAAGATGCACATGCTGACCGGCCTGCCGCGCATCGACGGGATCCAGGAGACCGAGGATCTCGCCGACGGCGTCGCCGCTCTCGTGCAGGACGTCCGCAAGGCCTGGCAAGGCCCCACCGCGCCGGCCGTGCGCCTGCTTCCCGCTGTCGTCGAACACCACCGGCTGCCCATCGACGTCGGACGCGGAATCCCCATCGGGCTGTCCGAGAACGACCTCGGGCCGGTCTATATCGACATGTCGACCGATTCGCACTTCATCGTCTACGGCGACTCCGAGTGCGGCAAGACCGCCTTCCTGCGATCGGTGGCCACTCGCCTGGTGCAGCAGTACGACGACTCCCAGGTCAGGGTCGTCCTCGTCGACTACCGCCGGAGCCTGCTCGGGGCCATCGAGTCGGACATGCTGATCGGGTACGGCACGAGCGCGGACAACACCCAGGCGATCACCAACGACATCACTGCGGTGTTGAAGAAGCGGTTACCCGGTCCCGACGTCACCCCTGACCAGCTCCGCAATCGCAGCTGGTGGGGCGGTCCCGAGGTGTACGTCCTCGTCGACGACTACGACCTCGTCTCCTCTGGCAGCATCAATCCCCTGTCGGGATTCCTCGATTACCTTGCCCAGGCGCGAGACGTGGGGCTGCACCTGATCGTGGCGCGCCGCTCCGGTGGCGCAGGTCGAGCGATGTACGAGCCGATCCTGATGCGCCTACGGGAACTGGCGACCCCCGGAATTGTCATGTCGGGCACGAAGGAGGAGGGTGCGCTCATCGGCGCCGTGCGGCCGCAGCCGCTGCCCGCGGGCCGGGGCTGGTTGGTCACGCGCAAGGCCGGCGTTCAGCTGATCCAACTTGCTTGGCTGCCGCCCAAAGATTGACCGCCCAATGATTGACGATTTACGTGATCTTCACTTTGATCGGGTTAGCTGTACGGAACCGGGGCTTGACGGGAGCCGTCTACCGAGTAGCGGTACGTGCGCCTGAGGGAACCGACAGCGGCTCGCCTGCTGGCTGGAGCGACGAAGACGACGGGAAGGAATGACATGAGGGACGAACCGCAGGGCCAGGCCGACCCCGACCAGTGGCTCAACAGGTCACCGACCGAAGGGGACGCCAACGCCTTCATGCCAGGCAGCGGCGGCGGCGGTGGCATCGATGTCAACCCCGATGGGGTGAAAGTGTTCGCCAGTCAGGCAAACGGCGAGGCAGCCGATTTCCGCACGAGCCTGAGCAACGGCGTGAACGAACTCATACCCGAGGCCGCCAAGATCGGAAACCCTTTCTACGAGGCAGAGGCGTTTGCCCTCGAGCACGGCGCAGGCGTCGAGGCGCTGATGTTGTTCTCTCAAGATGCGGGCAAGGGATTGATGGCGCTCGGCATGGGTGCCGCGAGCATTGCCGTCACGTACATCAACGGTGACGCCACCTCGTCGGCCACGTTGAGCGACGTGCAGAACGCCTTCGATGTCTCCGGCGGCACAGGCATGTTCAACGGACCCAGCGCCCCGGATCAGAATCAGGCGGCCACGCCCGGAGACAGGCTGGGCAACGCGACTGGTCGCGACGAGCACCAAAACTACGTTCCGCGCGATCCGCACGCTGCGCACACGATCGATTTGGGCAGGAACGACTCGTACACCATCCCTGGGGACGCTCCGGATGACCTAGAGCGGCTTGACAACAATGAGCTCCGCGACGTGCACCGGAAGTTCGCAGACGATCTGGAGAAGACCGACTAGGCCGCATCCTGCACGTCAGCTAGATCCACTTTCGTCGATCAGGAGTCTCCATGGGTGAGCCGGTACCGGGGGAGTATGGCTTCACCGGTGGCTCTGGCGACTATGGGACGTTCGCTCCGCGCTGTCCTATGGCTCCGGATTTCCGGCCGCTGACCTTCGAGCGACATGTCGAGATGGCGTCCAGGCTGAGCGACGGTGCGGCGCACGCGGCAGCGGAGATGTGGGGCAACGCCGCGACGCTGTTCGAGGCCACCCGCGACAACCTGGTCACCTACGGTGACAGCCTGCGACAGCAGTGGCGATCACAAGCCGCCGAACCGTTCTTCACTCAAGTCGGCGGCACGCTCTACTCCCTGCGGCTGTGGGCCGACGCAGCCCGCCGCAACGAGGCGGCACTGCACCGGTTGGGCGATGCGATCCAGCGGGCCCAGGACCAGATGTCGGCCCTCTACGAGGGCTTCGCGTCCAGAGTGGAGGAGATCGACAAGAACGAATTCGGCGGTCGCTGGATGGGGGACGAAGACGAACGCGACATGAGAGACCTGGTCGAGGAGAAGACCGCCCAGTCCCGGGCAATCCTGGAGACCCTTGCCCGGGAGTTCACCGAGACAACCCCTGCGGTCGAAGGGAAGTTCGCCGGTCCAGCCGATGCACGTCCCCCTACGGCAGAGCAGATGGCCCGGGCGATGGGCGGCGGCCCGAGTGGCGGCGCTCCCCAGGCCCCAGGTGGCGGTGCCGGTGCGCCAGCCGCCCCTCCCGCTGCGCCCACCATGCAGACCCAGGCTCACATGACTCCGCTCGGCAGCCAGTTTCTTGGCCCACCGCCGGCCGCGCCACAAATCCCTACCGCGCCCGGTGCCGGCCGCGGGCCGGCACCCATGGCTCCGGTGATCCCCGCGGCGCCCGGCGCCGCTAGCCCGCGCGGTGCACCACCGGCTGCGCCAGCCATCGGAGCGCCCGGATCGATGTCCGGTCCGGCGCGTGGTGCTCCGCCAGCCGCTCCCGCTATCGGCTCGGCAGGGGCACCTTCGTCCGGTCTAGCCGGGCGCGGCGCGCCACCTGCGGCGCCGAGCATGGGCTCAGGTGCGGCTCCGGGTGCAACGTCAGGACTGCGCGGCGCACCCATGTCCCCAGGTCGCCCGCCGACGTCGTCAGCTCCAAGCGGACTGCAGGGCCGGAACGCACCAGCGTCTCCCATGATGCCGCCGGGCGGTCGCGGTGCCGCGGCTCGGCCACAGGTCGCCGGTCGCGGAGCGTCCCCGGGCTTTCCTGGGATGGGTGCTCCGGGCAGCCGCGGCGTTGGTGGTCGGCCCTCCGGACCCGGCATGCCGGGTGCACCCGGGTTGCAGGGCCGACAGGCACCGCGTACCGCCCCGGGTCAGCCCGGTGGCATGGCGCCGCCCGGTTCTGGTGTACCTCGTCCGCTGCAGGGCCGCGGAAATCCGGAAGGCACTCGCGCGGGTCGCTCCACCAACGGTCGCGCGCCGATTCGGCCCGGGTCTCCTGGGTCCACCGGAACGCAGGGACTTCGGGGGCGCAGCGGTCCGGTCCGCGCCGCACGCAGCGAGACGGCCCAGACAACCAGAGCAGCATTGCGTCGCGGCTTGGATGGCCGCGGGATGGCGACTGGGAGAACCGGGCCGGCGTCGGCTGCAGCCGCTGGGCCGACTGGCCGCCAGGCGAGCCCGGCACCTGCCAACCGGCCCGAGGAAAAGAAGGCTGCGGTCTCCCAGATGGTGGGCGACGAGAAGCTCTTCGCGGTCGATCCGGCAGCGCCAGCGGTCATCGAGCGCAAGCAAGAAAAGGTCCACGCGAAGCGTCCCGGGCCGGCTCTGGGTCGCGGGTAGGGCCGTCCCGATCCGCGGCGTGCCCGCGACCGCCAACATGGCGCTCCTAGGATGACGCAGTGACCACTCCGCCGAGCCGGCGTCCTCCTCCGGACCCACCGCGAAGCCCTTCGTCGACGGAGTCCGGCAAGGCCGCCGCTGCGGGGGAGTCGCCGCCCCAGCGGCGTCCGCCGGCCCCTGGTGGCGGCCTTGCTGCCCCGCGACCGGCGGGGACCGGCGCGGCACAACCCATCTCTCAGGCTGCCGCCGCGCAGGCCCTCGTCCAGCCTGCGGGGGCTCCGGCCGGCAGCGCAGCGGGGGCGCCGAGGGGTCGCAGCACGGCCGAAATCCAACTGGCCGGTCTCGGGGCGCCGGCGGCCGGCGCATCCCGGACTGATGCAGTAGGGCAGCGAGCGGGGGTGGGCCTCGCACCAGGCCAGGCACAGGGACGTGGCCTGGGTCAGGGCCAAGGACAGGGTCAAGGTCAGGGCCAAGGGCAGGGCCAAGGGCGCGGAATGGGAGCGGCGCAGCCGCGAGCCGCCGTCCAGGTGGTGGCCACCCCGCGGGGTGTCGGCCGGCGGGACCGCGAGCCGGAACTGGAGCCGCAACCAGTCGCCGACCCTGGGCCTCCAGTCCCCACCAGACCGGCGCCCAGCCGGCCCGGTGTGACCTTGTTGGGCCTGCACGCCGGCCAACTCGTGTCTTGGGAGGTGGCGATCCTCGGCGTCGCCCTCGTCCACCGACAGCGCCTGAGCATCCTGATCCCGGTCGCGGTGGCCGCCGCAATCCTCATCGGTTTGACGCTGATCCGGCGGCGGGGACATTTCTTGTATCAATGGCTGGGCCTGTGGCTGCGCTACCGGACTAGGCGCAGACGCCGCCGGATCGTGGGTGGACACGACACGGGATCGGACGAGATAGCACAGACGCTGCTGGAGAGCGTCTGCCGAGGCGCTGAGGTCGTTCCGGTCGAAGTTGACGAGATCGAGGTGGCACTGATCTCCCACGCTGGTGGTCTGACCGCAGTTCTGGAGGTCAGCCCGCTTGACGCGGGCCACGTCGTCGAGCCAAGCCAGTTGCTCCCCCCGTTGCCTGCGTTGCTCCCCACGGCGGAGATCGGTGAGCCGGTCATCACCGCCCAGATCATCATCCAGTCGATCCCTGCGCCGCACTTTCTCGGCTTGGCCGACTCCGCCGCCATCTCGTACCGAGAACTCGCCGGCGGTGTCGTGCCTGCCACGAGGGGCTGCTGGATTGCCCTCCAGGCCGAGCACGTGGCCGAGGAGTACACCGCAAAGCAGTTGCAGGAGTCGGTGATCCGCGCGGTCAAGCGCCTTCAGCGTCGTCTGAAGAAGTCCGGACTTCGGGCCCGGATGCTCAACCGGGACGAGGTCGCCACCGAGCTGCTGAGCCTGGCCCGGGTCGATGCCCGCCACGCGTCCATGACCGCGCGGTCGCGCAGGGGCAAGCAACTGGCAGCACCGGCCGTGGAGGAGGCGTGGCGGACCTGGTCGGCGGGGCCACAGGTGCACACGACGTTTCGGCTGCTGGACTGGCCGGATCTTGCTGACCCTGCTGGCCGCGAGCTACTCGACCGGTTGGTACACACTCCCACGCTCGCCACGACAGTCACCGTCGCGGCTCGGCGCCGGGCGGCCGCCGACGACGTGGAACTCGAGGCTGCGATCAGGGTGACCCTTCCAGGCTGGGCCGCCGTGGACCCCGCAACCAAGCAGATCATGGCAATAGTCGAAGCCGTCGGTGGCCGGGTCGAGCGACTCGACGGCGAACAGGTCTTCGGCGTCGCAGCTACCTTGCCGCTGGGAGGTTTCCTGTCATGACCGTCCCACCGATGACCCAGATGGGATCCCATGTCCTACATGTCGAACCGGCTGGGGCGATCGCCCTGCACACCGGTGGTGCCGGGCTGATCATCGGAGTGGACCAGGACAACAAGCCGATGACGATCGGGCTGTTCCGCCCCGAGCCGACGACGGCGGTCGCCATCAGCGGACTGGCCCTTGCCCAGCTGCTGTGCTTCCGCTCGTTGGCGATCGGGGCGCACGTGCTCGTGCAGACTCCGCGGCCGGGAGCCTGGGAGAGCTTCGTGCACCTGTCCGCTGGTTCGACTGGGGCGATTCGGCAGGTCGAGCGGGCCGGCGCAGACCAATCCGGAACCGCCAATCAGCCGCAGCTGCTGCTCATCGACAATGACTCCAGCGCGACGACGCAGAATCGGCCAGGAGCCAGCTTTGCCACCGCGCTGACGGTGCACGACCAGCTCACGCAGTGGAATGCAGGTTCGCTGACCGGTGCTGACATCGTGCTTCTGCAAGGGCTGTCCCTCGCCGAAGCTCGGCTGGCCGGCTCTGCACTCGGCATCGCCAACCCGGAACGGGTCTTGGCTGGTCTGCCGCATGACGAAGTGGTTCTCGTTGCGCGTAACTCGTTGCGCACCAGCCAGATCAAGGAAACCTCGATCGAGCAATGGCTGATCGGCCCGATCGCTCGGCGCGCGGCCAAAGGTGGCCGCTGAAACGCTGGGCGGCCGGCGGAGCCGACCCCGCGCCGTTGTTCGCCGCGGCCTAGTTGTTCGGCGCGACGAGCATCGTCGTCGTCTCGCGCAGTCCGCCTACCTCATGGCGTGGTGCCCAGGCCCGATAGACACCACGCTCGATCCGCTCCAGACCCAACTCCAGCGCCCGCGGCACCTTGCCGCCGGTGTACTCGAGCAACAGCTCGCCCGGCCGCTCATCCAGGACTATGAACGGCTCGTCTCGCCACCGGCAGGTCATCCTGGCGTACGCGACCAGGTCGCACTCCATCGCGCGCACCAACCTGACGTGCATTCCCGGGGCCATTTCCTCGAACCCGGCCAAGCCCTGAGCCGACAGCAGATGCACCCACAGGCCGTCGGCGAGCAATTCCGGCGTGCACGCATACTCCATCCCCTGCCACCGAGCCCGGTAGGAATACCAGCTGGTGCTCACCCCGCGACTCCGTCCTGCTCCGGCTTCGGGACGGCCAACATCCACGTACCTCGGTCTCCGTCCCAGACTGCCCGGCGAGTCTCGACTCCGCTGATGTCGAGTTCGACGATCTCCGAGCGGTGCGGCAGCGCGATCCCGTCGACCTTGAACTCGCGGATGACCTGATCGACGTTGGGAACGAACCCCGTCCCGACGAAGGGCGGCTCCTCGATCACCCACCCCTGGACCGCCTCGCAGGCGCGCTCTGTCGTGCCGCCGTACGGGGTCCGGTACAGCTCAGGACCGATCACCGGCCAGCGCAGCAGAAACACCGAACCGTCGTCGTCGATCAGCGCACGTTCCTCAGCCGTCCGCGCCAACGCATCGAGCAGCACGTTCGGACTGCCGATGTGGTCCACGTCGGCCAGCAGTTGTACGTAGCCGGAGACCCGGTTGTCGCGACGGGCAAAGATCCCGGGCAGTTCACCGTACGGAACGACCTTCTGCACCAGCGGCGGCTGACGCTCCGGAAAGGCGCCCTGCTCGGCGACGAGGCTGGGAGCGGCAAGGCGAGCCACCGTTCCCGACTCCAGCATGAGTTGCACCGGCAGCCCGGGGTTGACGACCAGTCCCCAGGAAAGGTCGGGCCAACCGGCGGCCAATTCCACGAGCGAGACGACCCGCGAGTGCGTGGCCTGGCCACCCGTACCGGCGTGCATGGTTTCCATCGACGTGTAGGCCAGCAGCCACGTCCCGTCGTGGCGCTCGGCGGTGGCCCAGCGTGGCGGTTCCTCGCCGGCGGCGGCCGCGGCGCTGATCGGAAGCGCGAACTCGGTGCTGCGTAACAGTTGCAGACATCTCGGGGTGTCCTCGGCGCGATGGGCTTCCAGCAACTGCTCCTCGAAGGGGCTGGCCGGCTTCCAGGGCTGCATGGGATCACCCTAGGAGACCACTCCGAATGATGTCCGAGGCTGAGGTATCGTCCGGGAGCCATGAGCCGAACCCTCCAGGTGTCACCGACTCAGCCAGGTGCCTACCCGGTTCTGCGTGAGGCATTGCTGGACGCTCAGGCTGGTTCGACGATCGTCATCTGGCCGGGCACCTACGAGGAATCTGTCGACTTCCGACTCGAAGCGGGCGCCGCGATGACGCTGGCCGCGGGCGAGGGCGGTGACGTCATCATCTCCGGTCGTGGCGGTTACGACGCGACGATCCGCTGCCGTGGCGGCGCATTGACCCTGCGCGGACTGACGATCCGGTCCTCGAGTGCTGGCGGGGTCGACGTGAGCTCGACAAACTTGACGATGGACAAGTGCGCGATCGAGGCGGGCTTCGGAGCCGGGATCAAGGCCACCGATCGTTCCCAGCTCGCCATCAAGGCCACCTCGATCAAAGGTGCCCAGCAAGGGCTGGTCATCGAGGACTGCAATGGAACGGTCGATTCGGTCACGATCACCGACAGCGCCGACGATGCAATCGTCCTGCGGCTCGGTGCGGACCCGATCCTGCGGCAGTGCGTCGTGACCGGAGCTGGGCATCGCGGCGTTTATGCCTACCAGTCGGCGAAGCCCACGCTGGAGGGTTGCGAGATCTCTGCGACCGGAGACACCGGCATCTCCATCGTGCAGGGCTCGAGCGCGATCCTCACCACCTGTCACGTCCATGACACCCGCGGCGTGGGAATCTCCTTCGAGGCCGGGACCGACGGCGAAGTCAACGCCTGCAAGGTCGAGCAGACGGCCTCACCCGGTATTCAGATCGCCGACAAGGCGTCGGTGAAGGTCCGCGAGGCAGCCGCGGCCGCAGCAGCGGGAATCGACACCAGTGAGGCGGCCAAAGGCGACCCCGAGCGGGTGAAGGCGCTCTTGGCCGAACTGGATGCAATGGTCGGCCTGTCCGGGGTCAAGGCGGAGGTCAAGTCCATCATCGACGAGATGCAGGTCCGGGAGTGGCGGCGCAGCGCCGGACTCAAGACCCGCGGGATGAGCAACCATCTGATCTTTGCCGGGGCACCCGGAACCGGGAAGACCACGGTCGGCCGGATCTACGGACAGCTGCTGGCAGCCCTCGGCGTCCTGCCCGGCGGCTCGCTCCGGGAGGTTTCCCGGCGCGATTTGGTCGGGCAGTACTTCGGGCACACCGCGGAAAAGACCGCGACGGTGTTCGAAGAGGCCAAGGGCGGCGTCGTCTTCCTCGACGAGGCATACACCCTGACCCGAACGGCCGGCGCTGGCAACGCCGACTTCGGCCAGGAAGCCATCGACATGATCGTGAAGTTGATGGAGGACTGGCGCAACGAGATTGCCGTGATTGCTGCCGGCTACACCCGCGAGATGGTCGAGTTCCTCGACGCGAACCCGGGTCTGGCGTCCAGGTTCGTCAAGACGATCGAATTCGAGAATTACTCCGGCGAGGATCTCACGCTGATCATCAAGCGGATGATCACCTCCGGTGATTACCAGCTGGACGCGGAAGCCGAACCCGTTCTCCTGCAGCACTTCTCGACGGTGGAGCGCAACGAGAACTTCGGTAACGCCAGGGACGCCCGCAAGCTGTTCGACTTGTTGTGCGTGGTGCAGTCGCAAAGACTGGTCACCCTCAAGATGACTCCGACCCCGGAGGAAATGCAGCTGCTGACCGCCGAGGACGTCAAGGTGGCGCTCGACAAGCTCTGAGCACTAGGGAGTTGCGGCGTCCAGTTCGTCGATGATCTGGCGGTAGGTATCGCGTACGACCGTGATCCGATCGGCATAGAAGCGGCCGGGCTGCTCGTCGTAGACCTTTCGTCCGCGCTCGCTACGGATTGCCTCGTACGGCACCGCGTCCCCACCCTCCGGGACGAAGGCTAGGACCTCGTCCATGGCCGCCGCTGCCGTGGCGACCTGGTGGCGGGCCGTTCGGGCTTCCTCGGTCCCGGGCGTCGTGTTGGCCGGAGCGACCCGCGCGTACCGGTCAGCCACGAACATCCACTCCCCAGGATCGATGAGCTGCGACGGGCTGCCGTCGCCGAAGAAGACCTTTCCCGGTCCGGGAAGCATGATGTTCTCGGGCAGGGCGAAGATGAATTCCCGCATCTTTGCGCACCCGCGACAGATCCCCGCGTACCTGCTGGCGAGGTCGCCGTCCACCTCGATCACCGAGCTCGCCCGGTGAAAATTGCCGGTCCCACACTCGCACGGATGGAGATCCATGTAGATGTGCGCCTCCGCGTTCGTGCGCGCCAGCGGAAGTGTGGATGCCACCTGATCAAGGCTAGTCGATGGCCGACGGAGGGAAACGCCTCAGGCCGAAAGCGCTGCGTGCAGGGCGATGGCGGCCAACTCGGTGAAGGCGCTGCGGGTCGCCGGTTCTAGAGCGTCGAGATCGAGGTAGCTGCCTATCTCGAGGTGTCGATCGGCCGGTATGGCCAGCACCGCTGCGCACGAGGAGGCAAAGCGACGCTTGGCCTCGGCCAAGCTGAGACCTGGCCCCTTGGATGAGTAGTTGGTGAGCACGACGAGGCTACGGTTGGTCAGTTCGCCGTAGCCGGTTCGATGCAGCCAGTCGACTGAGCTCTCGGTGGTCATCACCCCGTCGGCGTTGGCCGAGGTCGCAAACACGAGGCAGTGCGAGCCGGAGAGCACCCGCTGCATGAGTGGTGTAGCGACTCCCGCCCCGCAATCGGTGATCATGACGGGGAAGTGCCGGTAGACGGCATTCATCGCGCCGGTGTAGACGCGCTCGTCCATCTCGGCGCTCTGGGCGGCCGTACGTCCACTGGGCATGACCCACACGCCATCGCGTGATCGGGCCAAGGACCCGGCCAGGATCTCCACCCGCCCAGGATCACCGGTCACCGCCAGGTCGTGCGCGCTGGCGACCGGAAGGACGCCCGTGCGTAGCGGCAACGAGCCGTGCCGGGTGTCTGCGTCGAAGAGCAGGACATCGTTTCGGCGGGCTCGCGCATAGGTGTTGGCCATCCCCACGGCCACCGTGGTCTTGCCCGTACCACCTTTGAGTCCGATGACCGCGATCCGGCGCGGCGCCGGGATCGGCACGGTGAGTGCTGCGGCGGCTGCGTGCTCCTGGGGCTTTCCTCTTCCGAACAATCGTCGAGATCGGCGCCCCGGAGGGGCTAGTTCGGCGACCCAAGGATCCATGTGCGGAGGCAGAAGTGGCGAACTCATCTGGTCGTTGCTTCGCTCTCCACGCTGAGCAGCCTATGTCGTGCTCACGCGAGGCGGTGAGGAGGCTGAGGCTGTGCCACGATGTGCGCCGTGGGCTCATTCTTGATCAAGGTCGGTGTCAATGCGGTCGCCATCTGGCTAGCGACGCTGGTGGTCCCAGGAATCGGCGTGAGCGCACAGGAGGGCGAGACCGGCGCAGTGGAAAACATCCTCACATTCCTGGCGCTCGGGCTCATCTTCGGCCTCGTCAATGCCGTCATCAAGCCGATCGTGAAGCTGCTGTCGCTGCCGTTCTACATCGTCACGTTGGGTTTGTTCGCGTTCCTGGTGAACGCCTTCATGCTGCAGATCACCGAGTGGGTCTCCCAGGCGACGCTCCTCACCTTCTACATAGAAGAGTTCTTCTGGGACGCGATTCTCGCCGCCATCGTGATCACGTTCGTCAGCATGATCATGAATCTGACCCTCCCGGACTGAGCCTCCTGGCTCACCCCCTGGGGTGACCCGTTGTTGCCGTACCGGGGTGACGACCGGACCCTGCCCACGGACTTAGCGTTTCGCACTGAGGAAAGGACTCCACTGTGCGAACTCTCGCTACGGCTCTGTCCCTGCACAAGCCGGCCAGTCGCCTCCTGCGCGCAACCGCGATCATCCTGCTGTGCTCCGCGGCGATCCATGGGTGCGGGCTCCTGGCTCTTGACGGACAGTGGGCAGGGCCGGTGTCGCTGCGCAAGCCGATCACCTTCGGCCTGTCGATCGGCCTCTTGCTGTGGACGTTGGGCTGGGTCATCGATCGGCTCAGTCCGCGCCCTCGGTTGGAGCGGGTCCTGGGCATCACGTTGGCCGGCTCCGGCCTTCTCGAGGTTGCGCTGATCACCGTGCAGGCCTGGCGCGGAGTGCCCTCGCATTTCAACTACACGACGGTCGAGGACACCATCGTGTTCGTGGCCATGGGCCTGTCCATCGCCGTGCTGTCGATGGGTCTGCTGGTCACCACAGTGTGGACCTTCGTGGCGCCGCCGAGCGATCGCACGCTACGGCTGGCCGTACGCGCCGGCATGATTCTGATTCTGTCCGGGCTCGGCATCGGTCAGTGGATCATCGAGCTGGGCAACGACTTCTTCGAGCAGTTCGACCGCGTGCCCGACACGGTGGTCGCCGGCGCGGCCGGCGCGCCGACCTTCCCTCACGCGATGGGCTTTCACGGGATCCAGGTCTTCGTCCTTGCCGCGCTCATCACATCCTTCTTGGGCGTGGAAGTCCGTGCGGCACAGCGGGTTCTGCGGCTGGTCGTGGCCGGATACTCGGTCTTGCTGGTGTGGTCGGTCGTGCAGGCCGCGGGCGGCGCTGCACCATTGGATCTGCTTCGACCGAGCACTCTGCTCGCGGTGATCGGGCTCGGCCTGTTGGCCGCTTCCGCGGTGCTCCTGCTGATCGGCTGGCGGCGCCGCGCGGCACCGGACCCGCAACATGCGGCAGTCAGCCGGGACACCGCCGGGACCGAGGCTCTCGCAATGACGGCCGTACCGTCTGCCAGGTGAACGTCACAGCCGCGGTACGCCGGGCGCGTGAGCTGCGTGTCTCCTTGCCCGAGGTACTGGTGGCCACCATGGCCGCCGCGCTGATCACCTTCGAAGTCTGGGTCTTCGACCCCGGCGGTTGGACGGCCGGACGCACGATCGCAGGACTCGGCGCAGCCGTCTCGCTTGCCTTCATACGGCACGCCCCACTGACTGCTTATCTGGTCAACGGAGCGTCGGTCTACGCGCTCATTGCGATCGGTCACCCGAGCGACTTCTACCAGTGGACCAACCTGATTGCGCTGTTCGCTGTTGCGAGTAGGTCGCACCTGTCCAAGTCGTTGCTGTGTCTGGCTCTGGGGTACCTCGGCATCGTCTTCTACTTCCTCCGCTTCCCTGACGAGGGCCCGATCGCGGTGACTGGCGCGGTCTTGGCCGTCTACAGCACCGGCTGGTTCGCCGGACGGGCCCAGATGGCGAGAGGGCGCGAGGAGGCGGCGAAACGGGAGAACCGGATAGCGCGCGCCGAACTGACGGCGCAGCGGGCGCAAGGGGAGTTGGCCGATGAGCGAGCCCGGCTGGCTCATGAGCTCCACGACGTCGTGGGCCACGCCGTGAACGTGATGGTTGTGCATGCCGGGGCCGGTCAGGGTCTGCGCGCGAGCGAGCCGAAGGCTCGGGAGATCTTCACGACCATCGCCCGTACGGGACGGACCGCACTGGCCGACCTCGATCGGATGCTCGACGTGTTGCAGGGCAACGCACAACGATCGCCGCTGCCGGACCTGGCGGAGGTGGCGGACCTGTGTGACACGGTGCGGTCGACCGGACTCGACGTCGACCTGCTCGTCGCCGAGGATGCACAGACGGTCTCGCCCAGCCTCGCGTTGACCTCGTACCGGATCGTCCAGGAGGCACTGACCAACGTCATCAAGCATGCCGACGCCACGTCCGTACGGGTCGACATCGACGCCAAGGACCGGACCCTCTCGATCATCGTGCAGGACAACGGCTCCGGCGATCAGGGGATACCGGGTCGAGGTCTGAGTGGGATCGCGGCTCGGGCAGCGCTGCATGGTGGGTCGGTCCGATACGGCCCCGGACCTGACGGCGGCTTCGAACTGGCCGTCACACTCGCTCTGGGCGCCACCACGTGATCCGGGTAGCTCTGGTCGACGATGATGTGCTCATCCGAGAGGGCCTGCGAATGATCCTGGAGCAGGCGGGCGACATCGAGGTCGTGGCCACCGGCAGTGACGGGGCGCAGGGGCTACGAATCGCCCGCGACGTACGTCCGGAAGTGATGCTGATCGACATCCGGATGCCGAACGTCGACGGCATCGAGGCGACCCGCCAGATCGCCGCCGAACCGAACTCTCCCCGAATCATCATTCTGACCACGTTCGAGTTGGACGAGTACGTCTTCCAGGCCCTGCGCGCGGGAGCGAGTGGCTTCCTGCTGAAGCGGACCGACCCGGAGCGACTGGTGGACGCGGTCCGGGTGGTCGCCCATGGCGAGGCATTGCTGTCCCCGTCGGTGACTCGGCGGCTGATCGAGGAGTTCAGCAAGCGGCCGGCCGCCGTCTCACCGGAGCGGCTGTCCGGCCTTACCGAGCGCGAGCGCGAAGTGCTCGTGTGTATCGCCCGTGGCTTGTCCAATCATGAACTGGCCGAGCAGTTGTTCATCGCTGACAACACCGTCAAGACGCACGTGAAGCGGATCCTGACCAAGCTCGGCGCCCGGGATCGAGCGCAGGCCATCGTGCTCGCCTACGAGTCCGGCCTGATGTCCTAGGCCGGTCGGCCCGCCTATTCGCCGACGAACAGGAGGTACCCCTCGATCCGGGCCGCTGCCTCGGCTGCCTCGATGACCGCCGCGAGTTCGGTGCATTCAGCGCCTTCCGGAGGGGTCGCTGCAAGCATCAGCCGCATCTCGTCGAGAAACCGGGGGAACTGGATCCGGTTGAGCAGCAGATGGTCGGAGGTGTCACCCAGGAAATGGCAATAGCGCAGTCCGGCCTGCTCCCCGCGTCGAATGACCGCGAAAAGTGCGTCACCGCCGGCGCTGACCACGCGCACCCGCTGGTGATCGACGTCCTCGACCGTGATGAAGAAGCCCACGTGCTTACGTCGGTCGCCGGTCGGGAACGAGCATGAGGCATCCCCCGGTGTGGAGCATCTCCTCGACCGCGTCGTATAGCTCGCCGACGATCGGCTGCGCGTCCCCGAGCAGGTCCGGCGAGTCGAGGATCTGTCTCAATTCGTTGAGCAGAAGTCGCTGCTGGCGGTGGTTGAACATCGTGTCGCAGCGGTCGTCGATCATCGACATCAGCGGCAGGCCAGCGGCCTTGGCTCGCTGGACAGTCCGGAGGAAGGCGCCGTCCGGAGTGTCGATGGATTGTCGTTCCACCTGGTCGTGGAACCGTTTTTGCAGCTTCATCGGGCACGGGATCACCTGACTCCCCTCACTCCCCGACGATCAACAGATAGCCGTTGGCCGCCGCCGCGTGCCTGCTCGCTTGCAGCACTTCACGGACAGTGCCTTCCGCGCCGTCGACAAGGCAGGGCGTCGCGAGGATCTCTTCCAGTTCTCTGGCGAACATTGGCAACTGAAGCCGGTTGAGCCACAGATCGTCGTGGCGCGAAAGGAGACCGCAGATCGGCAGGCCGGCCTCGGCGCCGCGTTGTGCCGCGTGGAAGAAGGCGTGCCCGAGCGTGTCCCAGGTGTCGCTGACCTTCTCGCGCCCGCGGTCCAGGACCCGGAACCACATCAGCTGACCCCGTCGGGGACCGCCGGTCCTGCGACGGGCGGTACGAACCCGAGGAACTTTCGCTGTCCCCGCTCGAGGAACTCGATCGCCAGTAGCACCTTGTGGATGATCGGTGCGGCGTCTCCTAGTAGGTCGGAATCGCCGAGCACACGGTCAAGTTCCTTTGCCAACATCTCGCGTTGAACGCGGTTGAGCATGGTGTCGGATCGGTCGTCGATGATGGCCAGCACCGGGAATCCACCCCTGCGGGTGGAGCGCATGCACATTCGTTGGAAGGCGCGGTCCGTGGTGTCGCTGAACTCGTGTTGCACCCGCGCATAGTTATGGGCCAGTTGGATGCGCATCGGCTGCGGTTCGGG
>JALZIX010000324.1 GCA_030860025.1 Actinomycetota bacterium | reverse complement strand
GACCCCGGATCTCGGCCTCGTCCCGGACGCCACCCAGGGCGACCCGGACGAAGTTGCGGCCCATTGCCCGGGCGACGGACTCCCCGAGCGAGGTCTTGCCGACCCCGGGTGGTCCGACCAGGGCGAGCACGGCACCGCTGCGGCGCCCGCCGACGACACCCAGGCCGCGATCGACCCGGCGACGCCGTACGGCGAGGTACTCGGTGATCCGGTCCTTGACCTCGTCAAGTCCCGAGTGGTCGGCGTCCAGGATCGCCCGGGCGCCGACGACGTCGTACGAGTCGTCGGTGGTGGTGTTCCACGGAAGCTCGAGGACGCTGTCCAGCCAGGTCCGGATCCAGCCGACTTCGGGAGACTGCTCCGACGTGCGCTCCAGCTTGTCGACCTCAGCCATCGCTGCCGTGTGCACGTGCTCGGGCAGGTTGGCGGCTTCTACCTTTGCTCGGTAGTCGGCCTCTTCGGTTGCCGGCTTCCCGTCCAGCTCGGCCAGCTCCTTGCGTACGGCGGCCAGTTGCTGACGGAGCAGGAACTCACGCTGTTGGCGATCCATGCCGTCCTTGACGTCCTTGCGGATCGCCTCGGCGACGTCCTGTTCGGCCAGTTCCTTGCGTGCCCACTCCAGGAGCTTCTCCAGCCGAGTGTTCAGCTCGGCGGTCTCCAGCAGCCAGAGCTTCTGCTCGTCGCTGAGGTACGGCGCGTAACCGGCGAGGTCGGCCAGTGCTTCGGGATCGGTCATCTGGCGGACCGAGTCGATGACCTGCCAGGCGCCGCGCTGTTGCAGGATCGTCGTCACCAGATCGCGGTAGTCGCGCGCCAGCCGAGTGATCTGCTCGTCGATGACCGGGCCGTCCTGCACCTCGACCTGGACCCACAGCGCCGTCCCAGGCCCCGTCGTGGCAGAACCGATCCGTACCCGCCGGGTCGCTCGTACGACCGCCGCCCTCCCACCGCCGGGGAGCCGGCCGATCTGTTCGATCACGCCGATCGTGCCGACGCTCGCGTACTTGCCGTTCAGGCGCGGGACCAGCACGACGCGCGCCTTGCCCGCACTGTCGCTGTCCTGGTCGCTGTCGATTTCGTTGTCTGAAGCGACGTCAGCCGTGTCGTCGCTCAGCCCGGCATCGAGGGCGGCGTTGGCGGCCTCGATGGCCCCGCCGGCCTTGGAGTCGCCGTCGTGACCGAGCGGAATCGGTACGACCATGCCCGGGAGAACTACCGCGTCGTCGAGCGGCAGCAGGGGGAGAGCCAGTTGTCCGGCCATCGGGGTGTCACCTTCCACATTGAGTCCGTCTCACTCAACCCAGTCGGTGCCCCTGGTGTTCCGAACGCCTGTTCGCCCACAGCGATCAAGGTGCCCACCCGAAGGAGGGACTTAATACGTGGAATGTCCCCTCACAAGGCGATCTGAGAGGACATTCCACGTAAAAAGTCCCGCCCCTCCGGAGACGACGACCACGACCGGTTCCTGGGCGGCATCGTTACTGTGACGCATGGATTTGGGGAGGACGGGCGTGTGGAGCGGCCCGCTGCGCAGGCACGAGGATGCCGGGGAGCGCGCCGACGCGGCAGCCGAGCTCGAGGAGCTGGGCTTTGGAACCCTGTGGATCCCCGGTGGCACGGGCGGAGACGTCTTTGCCGACTGCGAGGTACTTCTACGCGAGACCAATCGTGCCGTCGTCGCCGTCGGGATCCTCAACATCTGGATGCACGAACCTGCACAGTCGGCCACCGATCACCACCGGCTGACCGATCGGTACGGACACCGCTTGCTGCTCGGACTCGGGATCAGCCACGTGGAGCTCGTCGGCGACCGCTACAACAGGCCGTACTCGGAAATGGTGAGGTTCCTGGACGGCCTCGACCGGGCAGAACGGCCCGTACCGGCCAACGAGCGCATCCTGGCTGCGCTCGGACCCCGCATGCTCGCGCTGTCCGCCGAGCGTTCGCTGGGTACCCATCCGTACAACACGATGCCCGCCCACACTCGGGAGGCGCGCGACATCCTCGGCCCCGGTCCGATCGTCGCCCTAGAGCAGGCATGCGTATTGGAGACCGACCCAGCGGTGGCCCGCGCGGTGGCCCGCGAATCTTTGGCCAATCACCTGAAGCGTCCCAACTACATCAACCAGTGGCGCCGCCACGGCTTCACCGACGCTGACCTGCGCGACGGAGGAAGCGACCGCCTGATCGACGCGGTTGTTGCCTGGGGTGACGAGGAGGCGATCCGCTCCCGCGTGCAGGAGCACCGCGACGCCGGCGCGGACCATGTCTGCCTACAGGTGTTTCCCGGTACCCGAGGGCTGCCGCGAGAGTCGTGGCGGCGCCTGGCCGCGGCGCTGATCGACCGGTAGCCCCCCAGGTTAGGTTGGCACCGGCGCCGGCCCGAAGGCGAAACTCAGTTCGTGAACAGGCAGAACGGGTGGCCCGCGGGATCGAGAAAGACCCGGACGTCGTCTTGCGGCTGGAACTCGGCCAGCTGGGCGCCACAGTCCAGCGCCCATGCCGCAGCGGCCTGAAGATCCTCGACCCGGATGTCGAGGTGCAGTTGCATCTGTTGGTCGTCACGCCCCGCAGGCCACACCGGCGGCGTGTGCTCGGCTTCGGCCTGGAAGGACAGGTGCGGCGGGCCGTCCGGGTTGGCCAGGCCGGCCCAGTCAGGCTCGGGCGGGAAGCGGTCCTCCCAACCCAGCAGTCGCTTGTAGAACTCGGCCAATTCAGGTGCGTCCGGAGCCCCGAGCACTGTGGACCACATGGTCAGCCTGGGTCGCTGTGGCAGCACCGCTACCTCCTGGCCGTCGCCGCTGCCGACGACGCTGCCGACGCCGTTGCCGACGACAGCGGTGCCGCCGGACTCGGCCGGTTGAGCTCCTCGCGGGCCACCGAGCGGATGTGTACGGCATCCGGCCCGTCGACGATGCGCAAGGTACGGGCCATCGCGTAGAAGTACGCAAGCGGGAAGTCCTCACTGACCCCGCCGGCGCCGTGCACCTCGATAGCCCGGTCGATCACCGCCAGGGCCATCCGGGGGATCGCCACCTTGATCGCCGAGATCTCCGTCCGCGCACCCTTCGCGCCGTGCTTGTCGATCAGGTCCGCGGTCTTGAGTACGAGCAGCCGGGCCTGCTCCAGTTCGATCCGGGACAGCGCGATCTGCTCCCGTACCGTGCCCTGCTCGGACAGCGGGCGGCCGAACGCCACTCGGGATGTGGCCCGCTCGACCATCAACGCGAGCGACCGTTCGGCCATCCCGATCGCGCGCATGCAGTGGTGGATCCGGCCCGGCCCCAGCCGGGCCTGGGCGATCATGAACCCGTCGCCCTCACCGGAGAGGATGTTTTCGGCCGGAACCCGTACGTCATCGAAGACGATCTCGGAGTGCCCGTGCTGGTCCTGATACCCGAACACCGGCAGGTGCCGGATGATGTTGAAGCCCGGGGTATCACGCGGGACGAGGATCATCGATTGCTGGCGGTAACTGTCCGCGTCGGGATCGGTCTTGCCCATCACGATGAAGATCTGGCAGCGCTCATCGGCGCTACCGCTGATCCACCACTTGCGGCCGCTGATGACGTACTCGTCGCCGTCGCGGCGGATGGCGGTCGAGATGTTGCGGGCATCGGAGGAGGCAACGGCCGGCTCGGTCATTGCGAATGCGGACCGGATCTCACCGGCGAGCAGCGGTTCCAGCCAGCGCTGCTTCTGCTCGGGGGTGCCGAACAGGTGCAGGGTCTCCATGTTGCCGGTGTCCGGCGCGGCGCAGTTGATGGCCTCCGGCGCCAGTCGCGGCGACCAGCCGGTGATCTCGGCGACGGAGGCGTACTCCAGATTGCTCAGCCCGGACTCCGACGGAAGGAATAGATTCCACAGGCCACGCGCGCGCGCCTCGGTTTTGAGCTCCTCCAGTACGGGCGGGTGGGCGTGTTCGTCGTGCTGGGCGCGCCAGGCCTCGTACCCCTTCTCGGCCGGCAGTACGTGGGATCGCATGAAGTCCCACATCCGCTCGGAGTAGTCGCGGGCCTTGTCCGACGGTTCGAAGTCCATGCCCACGAACCTAGCGGGGCGCCTAGATTGACGGGCATGAGTAAGCCGTTCGCCTCGAGCACCGACCTCAGCGAAAAGACCGCCACGTTGGAGGAGCTCGCCGACGGAGTCTGGGCCTATACCTGCGAGGGCGATCCGAACGTCGGGGCCATCGCGGGAAAGGA
>JALZIX010000321.1 GCA_030860025.1 Actinomycetota bacterium | reverse complement strand
ACTCAGGCCTGCAGTGTCCGGCGCTGTTGGAGGGTGCCGTCGAGGTAGCCGCGGACTTCGAGCGTCTGCCATCCGGGCAGTACGTCGAAGTTGGTCCGTCTACCTGTGATCTGGCGGGATTCGCGTGGCCGGTCGTCGACGAACAGATCGACCCGGTCCAATCCGCGGGACCGTACGACGAGCCGGTCGGTGTCACCGGCAGGGGGTTGCAACTCCAGGCTGCTCCGTCGTCGCGTCGCCAGCAGCCTGCCGCAGAAGGCCAGGAGGTCCTGGTTGCCTGGATCCCCGACCAGGTCCCGGCGAGTCATCGGGTAGACAAAGTTCCCACGTACCCCGACGTCCTCGATCGCACTGCCGTCAGCGGGTCCGGCTCGCGTGGCCCGCCGGACCGAGATCGTGTACCCGATCCCACCGGGTAACGGCGTCTGCTCGTACGGCGTGCCGAGCAGCGCATCGGCGACATGCTCGGGCAGCCAGACGTTCGCGCCGCCGGCGCCGGTCGCCTCGCCGACGGTGACCAGGGGCCCGAGTTCGTTGTCCATGAAGCCGGCGGCGAACAGGTCCCCGGACGAATAGGTGTTCGCGTCGACGACTGCGACCACCGGGCCGCCGTACACCTGTCCGATGTCGTTGCACGCCTCGACCGGGGTGATCGGCACCGACCGGGAGTAGAGCTCGCCGGTCCCCACGGCATCGTCGAGGCTCTGCTTCCAGGCCGCCAGCTCGCCGTCGTTCTGCGCAGCGGCGGCCATGGCGCGGGTCAGCGGAGTAGCCAGAAGGGAGAAGCGGGTCGGGATGACCGACCGCGGCGTGAACAGTTGGAACAGCCGTTCAGCTGCCCAGATCAGCCCGCCTGGGTTGGCTCGGAGGTCGATGATCAGGCCGCGCGGGGGCATGAATTCGAGCAGCCGGATGACCTCGGCTACGAAGCTGACATCGTCCTCGACGTCGAAACTCCACAGCCGTAGATACCCGATCTTGGTCCGACCAACCGGAACGACCTTGGCGGCCAACGCGTCTTGCATCGAGGTAGGCAGCCATGTGTCCAGCGGGACGTCAGTCGACGCCGGCGAGCCGGCGCTCGATGCTTCAGCAGCCCGGGTGGGTGTGGCGGGCAATGCGGCGGCGGCTCTTCCCCGCTGGTCGAGGTACCAGAGGTCGGGCGCGAAGAGCAGTTTCTTGACCCGACGTTTGGTCTCAGCCGCGGCGTCGATGCCGTAGTCGAGGTAGCCGGTTCCGGTGCCATTTTCACCTGCCGTACGTGCCCGCCGCGGGGTGACCACTCGCCACGGGATGGTGACTTGACGTTCGACTCCATTCAGATCGACGTACCCGATGACGACCCAGTGCTCGTCGGGCGGCGGACCGTACTGCAGCGCCCGCAACGTCAGTGACTCCAGAGCCCGCGCACGACGACTGTCCGCCCGCCCGCCCGTTTCCTGGTCGGCGTGGATGTCGACGGCGCGATCCATGGGAACGGCGTTCCACCATCGCAGTTCGACGCCGGGCTCGAAGTTGTCGTCGTTGATCAAGGCCCGGTCCTCGGCGACCTTCGACACGATGTAGGTCGCCTTGCCGACCGGACCGTAAGCCTCAACCAGGAACGGCAACATCGCGGCCCGCCCGGCCAGCGTCTGCGGTCCCACGTAGCGCGTGTGCGCATCGCGCAGCCCGGTCACGATGGAGGCGAGTTCATGGTGGAAGGCCAGGTCGTCGAGTCGCTCGGCCCGCTGTTGGAGCAGCCTCAGCCGCTGGACGGGATCCACGCCGTACATCGACCGCTTGAGCGGAAGGTGGGTATAGAGCCCCTCGATCAGTCCGCGGAAGGTCTCGATCACCTGGTCGCGTACGTCGAGCGGCACCTCGGGGACGCGGTCGCGCCGCGGGCGTTTTCCCGGCGGAAAATAGTCGCTGAGCAGAATGCCGTGCTGTGCCCTACGGACAGCCGCCTCCCGACCGGCCGTGGGGGCGCTCGCTCCAAGGCGTCGCTCGCTCCGGTCACCGGTCGAGCCGCTCCGCGCTCGTTCCGCGCTGCGCCGCTCCGGCCCTTTCGGCGCGCTCATGTGAACGTCGCGGCCAGGCCGTCGAGTGCTCCGCCGTGGAAGCCGCGGCCGCGGATGGTCCGCAACCAGGACACGTTGTGGAAGATCGGTTCGATGGGCGGTATCCGGACCGTCTGTCCCGTCGGCGGCGGGCCGGCGCTGGCCTGCGGACCACCTGGCATGTCGAGCTTCACGACCATCGGCGGCGTACCCGGTGGATCGCCGACGGTCGCCGCCCGCGCAGGCGAGGCACCAGCGGATCGGCCGGCGACTGGTCCGGCCGGCGGTTGGCTGGCCGCCGTCGTCCGTACGGCGTTGAGGCGCGCCAGCACGTCGGTCCAGGTCCAGGTACGCGCCGGATCGTCCGGCCGTACGAGCGGCACCCGCCGTCGAGCCTTGCCGATCGGCACCGACGTGGTCGCGCTCGACGGCACGCCGGCGGCACTCATCAAGGCGGTTGTCCCCCACCGTGGGTGACTGCCGACGACGACCAGCTGAACGTCGCTTTCGCGGGCTGTGACCAGATTGGTCCACGGGTCGTCGTCGCGACGGGCGACCACGAGGACGTCTCCGAGGGCCTCCGGTTCGAGCCGGCCGATCGTCGTCTGCCAGGCCGGGCCGAGTGCGTCCCCGGGTGTGCTGGTGACCATCTTGACGAGCTCGTGGTCGGTGAGGTTCCAGCCACGGGCATCACTCTGGAGGCGAGCGACCTTGAGCTCCCCCAACAGGTTCCGGGTTCCCGACGGCCCCCAGTCCGTACCGAGGCACACTCTGAAACCGGCCGCTCGCGCTGCCGGTACGTCCATCGTCTCGCCGTACAACCAGAGGTTCGAGAACGGCGACCAGACCACCGAGCCGGTCGGCTTGCCGGGTGGTGGCGCTACGACCGAACGCCAGCGCGCGTAGTGGGTCGCGTCCAGCGCGCTGGTGTGTACGGCCACGAGGCCCGGTTGCAGGCAGAGCGTCGAGTCGAGGTCGTCGAATTCCTTCGTGACGATCGACCCGCGTCTGCCTTCGGCCGTGTGGTAGATGAAGACCCGCCCGTCGCGCATGTTCTGCGCGCGTTTGTGCAGGTCTTCGCGTTTCATGGTCAGCGAGGACACCCGTACCGGGTCGTCCAGCGGTCCGACTTGGTCGTTGTCCACGCTGCGGACGAGGTTGTTGGTGGCCGGACGACTTGCGCTCGGCCAACCCTGGATCGAGGTCGTACCGCCGGCCAGTGCGCGGACCTGGACGTACGCGAGCATCGACTCCGGCGCGAACTCGGCAAGAGTCCAAGCGGGCCAGGACAACTCCGGCTGGTATGTCGGCTCGCCGGGCCAGCTGTCGTGATGCAGATAGGGCGAGGTCTGTCCGGGATCCGACCACAGGGGCATCGTGTTGTAGCCGAGGTGGGAGTGCAGGTCGACCAGGCCCGGGTAGATGACGCTGTTCCCGACGTCGAGGCGGTTGGCGTTGTCGAAGCCGGCCGGGTCGGGGTCGCCCGGCTTCGTGACGGCGGCGACCGTACCGTCGTCGGCCAGCCAGACGCGGCCCTTGTGCGTCTCCTCCTCATTGCCCTCGGCCATGGCGGCTACACGCCCGGCCAGTACCAGTGCCACCGGCCACCTCCTCCGGGTGACATGCGATCGATCGAAGGGCCAGTCTGACAGCACATTTCCCGTGATAGGTGCCCTCAGGACGCCGTCTGAGGGCACTTATTACGTAAAAAGTGCGTGCTAGGTGGCCAGCGACGCGGCGACGACCTCGCGGGCTTCGGCCTGGACCTGCGCCAGGTGCGCTGGGCCACGGAAGGATTCTGCGTAGATCTTGTAGACGTCCTCAGTGCCCGACGGCCGGGCGGCGAACCAGGCTGAGGCGGTAGCGACCTTGAGTCCGCCGATCGAGGCGCCATTGCCGGGTGCCGCGGTCAGCTTGGCAGTGATCGGTTCGCCGGCCAGTTCGGTGGCTGCGACGTCCTCGGGGGCGAGCATGGCCAGCGTGGCTTTCTGCTCGCGCGTGGCTGGGGCATCGACCCGGGCGTAGGCGGGTTCGCCGTGCTGCGCCGTCAGATCAAGATAGTGCTGGCTTGGCGATCGCCCCGTGGTGGCCAGGATCTCCGAGGCCAGCAGCGCGAGCAGGATCCCGTCCTTGTCGGTGGTCCAGACCGATCCGTCGCGACGCAGGAACGACGCGCCGGCGGACTCCTCACCGCCGAAACCGACGGAACCGGCCAACAGTCCCGGTACGAACCATTTGAAGCCGACCGGTACCTCGATCAGCTTGCGGCCCAATGACTCTGCGACCCGATCGATCATCGAGGATGACACCAGCGTCTTGCCGATCGCAGCACCGCCGGCCCAGTCCGGTCGCGCGCCGCCGTACAGGTAGGAGATCGCCACGGCCAGGAAGTGATTCGGATTCATCAGCCCGCCCCCGGGCGTGACGATCCCGTGCCGGTCGGCGTCGGCATCGTTGCCGGTCGCGATCTGGAACTCGTCCCGGCGGTCGATCAGGGACGCCATGGCGTACGGCGACGAGCAGTCCATCCGGATCTTGCCGTCCCAGTCCCGCGTCATGAAGCGCCAGGTCGGATCGACCAGCCGGTTCACCACGGTCAGATCCAGCTTGTGCCGCTCGGCGATTGCACCCCAGTAGTCGACGCTGGCCCCGCCCAGCGGGTCGGCTCCGATGTGGACGCCGGCAGCCCGTACGGCGTCGAGATCGAGCACGTTCGGCAGATCGTCCACGTACGTGGACAGGTAGTTGTACGGCACGGCCGCTGCCCGGGCTCTGGTGAAGGGAATCCGGAGTACGCCGGTCAGCTCCGCCCTGAGAAAGCCGTTGGCGCGCTCGGCGATCCAGCCGGTGGCGTCGGTGTCGGCCGGTCCACCGTGCGGCGGGTTGTACTTGAAGCCTCCGTCGCCGGGCGGATTGTGCGACGGCGTGACGACGATGCCGTCGGCCAGTCCAGGCCCGGTCGTCCGGCGCTCGTTGGCGCGGAGGATTGCGTGGGAGACGGCTGGGGTTGGCGTGTAGCGGTCCGCCGAGTCGACCAGGACCGTCACGTCGTTGGCGGCGAGGACCTCGAGGGCGCTGACCCAGGCAGGTTCGGACAGCGCATGGGTGTCTCGCCCGAGGAACAGCGGTCCGTCGTACCCCTGCTCGGCGCGGTAGTCGCAGATCGCCTGTGTGGTGGCCACGATGTGGGCCTCGTTGAACGAGGTCAGCAGGCTCGATCCGCGGTGTCCCGAGGTGCCGAAGGCGACCTGTTGGCGCGGGTCCTCTGGGTCGGGGGTTTCGCTGAAGTACCGGGTGACCAGGTGCGCGACGTCGACCAGGTCACCGGGCTGCGCCGGCTGCCCGGCCCCAGGGTGCGTCATGCCCAGATCCTCCCCGACCCGAACCGAGTGAAGGACGCCTTCGCGCGAACCTATTGGCTCAAGGCGTCCTTCACTCGGTTGGGACTCGAAGCGGCGACACGCGGAATTGGGTTCTCTACGCAAATCTAGGGTTCTGAGTAGATGCGCGAATACAGTCCTCGACATGGACCCGGTCCGTAACCCGTACGCTCCCGGCGCCGGCCAGCGGCCGCCGGAGTTGGCCGGCCGGGACGACGAACTCGCGGCCTTCGACGTGCTCCTCGAACGCGTCAGCGCGGGGCGGCCAGAACGCTCGCTCATGCTCACTGGTCTGCGCGGCGTCGGCAAGACCGTGCTCCTCAATCGGCTCCGGTCGGCGGCGATCACCCGGGGCTTCGGCACCGGTAAGTGGGAGGCCCGCCCCGATCAGGACATCCGTCGCCCCCTCGCCGGGGCACTGCACCTGGCCGTACGGGAGATCGCGCCGCGACACCGCGCTCCGGACCGGGTCGACGAGGTCCTCTCCGTACTGAAAGCGTTCGGGTCTCGACAACCGCCCGGTACGCCGTTGCGCGACCGGTGGAGTCCCGGCATCGACGTACCCATAGCCGTCGGGCGGGCCGACTCCGGGGATCTCGAGATCGACCTGGTCGAGCTGCTGACCGATGCGGCCAGCCTGGCCGGTGACGTCGGTTCGGGCATTGCGCTGTTCATCGACGAGGCGCACGACCTGGGTCCGGACGACGTCTCGGCCCTGTGCGCCGCCTGTCACGAGCTCTCCCAACTCGGCGCCCCGTTGATCGTCGTGGGTGCGGGCCTACCGCACCTGCCGGCCGTCCTGTCCGCGGCC
>JALZIX010000270.1 GCA_030860025.1 Actinomycetota bacterium | reverse complement strand
GAATCGGCAGAACCCGAGAGCAAGGCGCCCGACGTCGGCCTGATCATGGGCAGCGACTCGGACTGGAGAGTACTGATGACCGCCGCCGAGGTCCTTGACTCCTACGGGGTCTCGTACGAGGTGCGGGTCGTCTCTGCACACCGCACTCCGCAGGACATGCTCGATTACGCCTCTCGGGCGGCCGATCGCGGCCTGAGAGTGATCATCGCTGGGGCCGGGGGCGCAGCCCACCTCCCCGGGATGGTCGCCTCCGCGACGCCCCTGCCGGTGATCGGCGTACCGGTCCCGCTGGCACAACTCGGTGGGCTGGACTCGCTGCTCTCGATCGTCCAGATGCCAGCTGGGGTTCCCGTGGCGACAGTGGGAATCGGCGCCGCCCACAACGCCGGCCTGCTCGCCGTCAGGATCCTCGCCGTCGCCGAGCCGCACCTACGCGAGGGTCTCGCGACCGAGGCCCAGCGACTGGCAGAGTCCGTGCGGCGCAAGGACGCAACGATTCAGCAGCAGCATGCGGCCCAGCACTCCGACGAGGACTCCGACCAGACCTCCGACGAGGACTGAGTTAGCCTCGACAGGTGACAAGCAACTCGCAAACCGGTCCCTACCAGCTCAGTGCCGAACACGAGATGGTTCGCCAAGCGGTGCGGGCCATCGCCGAGGGCGAGATCGCGCCACACGCCGCGGACGTGGACGAAAACAGCCGGTTTCCGGTCGAGGCGCATAAGGCCCTGACCAGGGCGGGTTTCCATGCGGTGCACATTCCCGAAGAGTTCGGCGGGGCTGGAGCCGACGCGATCTCGACCTGCATAGTCATCGAAGAGGTCGCCCGGGTCTGCATGACCTCCTCGCTGATCCCTGCGGTCAACAAGCTGGGGACGACGCCCGTGCTGATCGCCGGCTCTGCAGAACTGAAGAAGCAGGTCCTGACCGGCGTCGCCTCGGGCGAACACATGTTCTCCTATGCACTGTCCGAGCGTGAGGCGGGTTCGGACGCGGCGGCCATGAAGACCCGCGCCCGACTGGATGGCGACCATTGGGTACTCAACGGCACAAAGGCCTGGATCACCAACGCCGGCGTCTCACACTGGTACACGGTGATGGCTGTCACCGAGCCCGGTCAGGGTCCGAACGGGATCTCCGCCTTCGTCGTGAGCGCGGAGGACACTGGGTTCGAGGTCGGCACGAAGGAGCACAAGCTGGGGATCAAGGGTTCCCCCACCCGCGAGATCCACTTCACCGACTGCACGATTCCGGCCGACCGGATCATCGGCGCGCCGGGCACCGGGTTCAAGACCGCGCTGAAAACGCTGGACCAAACCCGTCCGACGATCGGCGCGCAAGCTGTCGGGGTGGCCCAAGGCGCACTCGATGCGTCGATCGCCTACGTCAAGGAACGTAAGCAGTTCGGCAGGGCCATCTCGGAGTTTCAGGGCGTGCAGTTCATGCTCGCCGACATGGCGATGCAGATCGAGGCGGCCAGGCATCTGGTGTACGTGGCAGCTTCACGGGCCGAGCACGGGGGCGACGTCGGCATTCTCGCGGCAGCGAGCAAGTGCTTCGCGTCCGACGTGGCGATGAAGGTGACCACCGATGCAGTGCAGTTGTTCGGCGGCGCCGGGTACACCAAGGATTTCCCCGTCGAGCGGATGATGCGCGATGCCAAGATCACCCAGATCTACGAAGGCACCAACCAGATCCAGCGAATGGTGATGGCCCGCAACCTACTCCGCTGACTCAGCCCCACGTTGACACCGTTCGCCTGATCAGTCGTCACTGTCGTCGGCGTCGGCATCTGTGCCTACCACGTTGAAATTCTCGTCGAGTTGTACGTCCACCTCGGTGCCGTCCTCGAGGGTGACCTCGACCTCGTAGTAGCTCTCCTCATCGCCGACCTCGGTGCCGGTGACCCGGCCGCCGCCGGTGGCTTCGAGCGCGGCGGCACTCGCCTGTTCCAGCGCCGAACCGGTGATGGCCTCTTCGCTCGCGTCGTCGTCGGTACCGCCGCCGGCAAGTGCGATCCCGGTTCCGGTGGCTGCCGCAGCGGCAAGCGCTGCACCCACGATGCCGATCTTGGCTCGGGTAGGCATCAGGCTCTCCTCACGGTCCGATGTTGAGCTGCCCTCATTGTGCCTGGCGAACCTGAACCCAGCCTGAATCAGCGGGCCTGCCCGTGAACCCCACCACCGAGGTCGGTTCCCGTCACCGATAAATCAACTGCTGCGGGTGCCGGCGAGCGCGGCGCTCCAGCACACCACTTGGTCAAGCATCGTGTTCACAGCCGCCTCGTGCTGCGGTGCCGGCGTGAACTCGGTGTAGTTCGTGAAGTCTGTGTACAGGGACAGCGCAACTTGGTCGCGGACGTCGGCTACCCCCACTTCGCCCAGGACCAATCTCAGGTGCTCGACAGCGCGGACCCCTCCGGCATTGCCGTAGCTGACGAAGCCGGCCGCCTTGTCGTTCCACTCGGCGTACAGGAAGTCGATCGCGTTCTTGAGCGCCCCACAGGTCGAGTGGTTGTACTCCGGGGTGACGAAGACGAAACCGTCGAAGGAGGCGATCTTCTCGGCCCAGGCGTGGGTGTGCGGTCGGCTGTACATGCCTAGCGACGGTGGAAGGGGCTCATCGAGGTGCGGCAGGTCGAACTCTGCGACGTCGACGAGTTCGTACTCGGCATCGCCACGCTGTTTGGCGATATCGAGCACCCACTGCGCCACGGCCGCACCGTTGCGACCCGGTCGGGTACTGCCGAGAATGATGGCGATCCTGGTCATGGTGGTCGCGTCTCAAATCTGGGTCAGCACGTCGTAGAGCACGGTTGGCGGCGCCTGCGCGCCCATCTCGGTTTCGCCCTGCCGGATCTCCTGGGCAAGCCGCGCATCGGCGAGTTCGCCGTTCTCGTGGGTGTCCCACAGGGTCACTCCGAGGAGCTTGCCCCGCTCACGGTCGAGCAGGTTCAGACAGCCCTCGAATCCGGGCTGCGCGCGCAGTATGGGCAGGACACGCTCATTGAAGCCGTCCATTCCGACGTTTTCCAACACCTCGGTGGGGCCTTGGAACTCGACAACGTGAGCAATCATCTCGGTCTCCTCATCTTCGTGACTTGCTGGTGAGAAAAGCGTGGCGGGACGAGGTAGCAATTCGGTAGCAGTCCTGTTGCGGCCGACCGCCCATGGGCAAGCAGCGCGACTACCCTCGACCCGCATGTCGGTGGTCGTCCGTGTGCTCGGGCCACTCGAGGTGGTCTGCGAAGGCAACCCTGTTGTCATCCATGGCAGCAAGGAGCGCGCGTTGCTAGTCACACTGGCGGTGCATGCGGGCCGCGTCGTGTCCACGGATCGCCTCGTCAAGGCACTTTGGGATGGCGAACCGCCCGCCTCGGCTGAGGCCTCGTTGCGCGTGCTGGTCTCCAGGGTGCGCAAGATGCTCGCGGCGGCCGGCACCGCGCATGTGATCGGAACGTGCTCGCCCGGGTACCTCCTGGCCGTCGACGCCGTGGACGCGGTCCAGTTCGAAGCGTTGTCGGTTCGTGGCCGAGCCGAACTGGCTGACGAGCGTCCGACGAAAGCCACCTCAACCCTGACCGAAGCGCTGGCCCTGTGGCGTGGCGACCGCCTGGCCGAGACTGGGACCGCCCAACTGCAGGCGGAGGCCGACCGGTTCGAGGAGGCCCGCCTGATTGCACTCGAGGCCAGGATCGACGCGGATCTCGCTTGCGGTCGCCACCGGGATGTCCTCGGGGAGTTGAGCTTCCTGTGTCACAGCCACCCACTCCGTGAACACTTCTGGGCGCAGTGGGTCACCGCGTTGTACCGATGCGACCGGCAAGCCGACGCACTGACGGCCTACCAAGACCTACGCCGGACGCTGTCCGATCAGTTGGGGATCGATCCCAGCCCAGTGCTGCAAGCGCTGGAGGCGGCCGTGCTCACCCAGAGCCTGACGCTGGCCGCGCCCGCACCGCTTGCGCGCTTGGACGGCGTGTCTGCGAAGGTGCCGTCGGACGAACCGGAGACCGTTGCACTCGTCGGCCGCGACGATGAACTCGAGGCGTTGGCCTGGGCGTGGGCTGCAGCCTGCGACGGAACCTCGCACACGGCCCTGGTGTCCGGCGAGGCCGGAATCGGCAAGAGCCGGCTGCTCCGGGAAGCGGCCCACCGTGCTAGGCAGGAAGGCGCGATCGTGCTCTGGGGGAGTTGCGACGAGGAGTTGGCTGTGCCCTACCAACCATTCGTCGACTGCATGTCGTACGCCAGTGGTCTGGTGGACGTGGATCCGCGACAGCTGGCCGAGCTCGCTCGGATGACCCCTGCCCTGGCCGACGGGGGAGCGGACCCAGCGCCACTGGCAGGATCTCCCGAGGTCGAGCGGCACCGGCTCTTCACGGCAGTGGGCGCGGTGCTCACGGCTTTGGCGGATCGGGCCCCGGTGCTGCTGATTCTGGACGACCTGCACTGGGCGGACCAGGCCACGCTGCAACTGCTGAGGCATCTGGCGGGTCTGCGCCTCGGCCGGGTGCTGATAGTGGGCGCGCACCGAGAGAGCCAACAGCTCGAGGGGCCGCTGGTTGAGCTGCTGGGCGCGCTGCGCCGCGATGTTGGAGTCATCCGGATCCCCATGAGTGGCGTGGCCCAGCAGCACGCAGTCGCGATAATGGAGGCCACCGCCGGGCAGGAGCCCGACGAGGCCGGCGCCGAACTGGCCAGCCTGCTGCACCGGGAGACGGGCGGCAATCCCTTCTACCTGACCGAGATGCTTCGCCATCTCCTCGAGACGGGCGTCATCACCGAGGCGCCCGACGGGCGATGCACGGCCGGCGACATCACAGCGGCGGGCCTACCCGACAGTATCCGGGAGGTGGTGCGAGCGCGCCTCAGCCGGCTGGGTATCGATGCGATCCGCTCCTTGTCGACTGCGGCCGTGATCGGCCAGGAGTTTGACCTCGACCTCCTGGCCAGCACCACGGGCCTCGAAGACGACGACCTGCTCGACGTCCTTGAATCCGCCGCACGGGCGGCTCTGATCTCCCAACTCCCCAACCAAGCCGGACGATTCAGGTTTGCCCACTCGTTGGTGCAGCACACCCTCTACGAAGACGTCGGTCTCACCCGCCGCGCCCGCGTCCACGCTCGCGTCGCCGCTGCGATGGACTCACTGGGTGGGCGCGAACCCGGTGAACTCGCCTACCACTACCTGGCCGGGCTCACCCCAGCCAACGCAGAGCGAGCGCTCCACCATGCCCGGGCCGCGGCCGAGCGCGCTTTGGCCATGTCGGCGCCCGAGGAGGCCGTCCGTTGGTACGGCGCCGTGCTGGACGCGCTACCCGCGCATCCAACCGGCACCGAACAAACCCGGGCCTTGATCGATCTGGGCATCGCCCAGCGGCAGGCCGGCCATGCCGCCCACCGAGAGACTCTGTTCGCTGCCGCGGCCGCTGCACGGGCCTGTGGTGCCGACGACCTGCTCGTTGCTGCTGCGCTGGCCAGCTACCGCGGCGGTTTCAGCAGCCTGGGTCAGGTCGACAGCGAGAAGGTCGCCCTCCTGGAGAGCGCATTAGCGCTCACGCCGTCCGACACCGGCGATCGAGCCCGGCTGCTCGCCACACTCGCGGGTGAACTGGCTTGGCACCCCGATCATCACCGGCGAATCGCGCTGGCAGACGAAGCCCTCGCCGTTGCCCGCCGCTGCGGTGATCCCGACGCGTTGCTCTACGCGATCCTCCGCCCCGTCCCCGCCGACTGGGTGCCGGAAAGATCGGAGCATCGCGTCCAGGTGTACGGCGAAGCGGTCGCACTCGCGGACCGACTCGGCGATCCGATGACCCGCTTCTCGGCCGCTCATGTGCTGGCCCAGACACTGATGGAACGAGCCCACCCGGACCGGCTCGAGCGCGAGCTGGCCGAGGCCGCCGATCTGGCCACCGAGATTCGCGAACCGTTCATGCGTTGGGTGAACCTGCTGGTCCGATCGGGTTTAGCGGTGCTGGGTGGTGATCTGCCCCGCGCCGAAGCTCAGGCGGACGAGGCACTGCGGATCGGCCTCGTCGGGGGACTGCCGGATGCGCAGATGGGCCACGACCAGCTGCTCGGACTCATCCGTTGGCACCAGGGTCGCCTGGCCGAAGTACTCCCTCAGGTCCGAACAGCCGCGGCTGAGCAGCCGCGCGACGCCATCCGCTGGGCAGGACTAGCGCTGGCCGAGGCCGTCGCCGGCGATCGCGACTGGTCGAAGCGGATGCTGCGCGAGGTCGCCGAGGATCACTTCGATCTGTTCTACGGCGCGTCGTGGCTGGGTTCGCTGTGCCAATGGGCGGTGGTCGCCGCGGACCTCGGGGACGCCGATGCCGCCGTAGTCCTCTACGAAAAGCTCAAGCCGTGGAAGCACCTGTTCGGTATCAGCGGACCGCTTCCCGCCCACGGTGTCAGCCACTGCCTCGCCCGGCTGGCGGTCCTGCTGGGGGACAACGACTCCGCCGAGGGGCATTTCGCCGACGCCTGGCGGACCCATCGCCGGATGCGCGCGCCCTTCTACATTGCGGAGACGGGGCTCTACTGGGGCCGGCACCTCGTGAATGGTGCGCCCGAACGCGCCGGCAAGCTCGTCAACAGCGCACTCTCGTTGGCCCGCCGGTACGGATTCGGCGATGTCGAGCGCCGCGCGGAGTTGACTCTCAGCGGCGCTAGTCACGGTGGGCAGCGCGGCGAGAAACTCCAACATCAACGATGACGCCTAGCCCGACTTGGTGGGCATGACCATCTCGGGTGGCGTCCCGGTCACGATGAGGTC
>JALZIX010000258.1 GCA_030860025.1 Actinomycetota bacterium | reverse complement strand
GCAGGCGCTGGCGCGGCTCGGGCGCGATCGCGGGGAGGTCCTGGTCGACGTACTCGGTGGTCAGGTACGGGTCTCGGTCACCCCGGCAGCGACGGTGCTCGGCGGTCCGGCCGTGTTCGTCGCCTCGGGGGACATTGATCCGGACTGGTGGGCCGCCGCCTCCGGCTGACGAGTGTCCTTCCCAGGCTGAGCGTCGTCGTCGGCATGTGCGTCGTACTGGCTGGGTAGATCACGCATCGTCCGCAACGGACTCAGGAAGACCGGCAAGAAGGCCAGGATGGAGCCGAGGGCTGCAATCCACAGAGTCGGCAGAATCCCGAGCCACGCGCCTAGCGCACCCCCGACCAGGCCGCCGAGGGGCATGGTGCCGTACACCAGGAAGCGGATCGAAGCGTTCATCCGACCCAACAGCGGGATCGGGCACAGCCGCTGCCGGAAGCTGACCTGCACGATGTTGTAGAGGACGACGAGGTAGCTGACCCCCGCCCATGACAACGGCAGAAGGATTCCTGGCAGGCCGAGTGCCGAAAGTGGAACGAGTACAGCGAACGGGATCAGCAGACCAGCGGCGAGCACTATCGATCGGCCGTCCCCGAAAAACTTTGCGAACCTCGTCGTCGTTGCCGCACCGATCAATCCACCGACGGCACCCGCGGAGAAGGTGAGGCCAATCTGAGTCGAATCGAAACCGAGTTCGCGAACCATGAACAGAACCAACATGGTCCCTGTGACGGTGGAGAAGAAGTTCGATGTTCCGGTGCACGCCACGATCCGACGCAGCAGAGGGTGGCGCAGAACGAAGCTCAGACCTTCGGCGATTTCCACCCGTAACGATCGACGGGTGCTGTGGTCATGGACCGGCTCCTCATGTCGGATCCGCCCGATGAACAGCGCCGAGACCACAAAGCTGATGGCGTCGAAGACGAACATCATCGGAGCACCAAGGACTTTGATCAGGAGGCCAGCAGCGCCGGGACCGGCTACAAGAGCCACGGATTGGCTGATGGCCAGCTTCGCGTTGCCCTCGACGATCTGGGACTTGTCCACGATCGAGGGCAGATAACTCTGGTAGGCGACGTCGAAGAACAGTGTCGAGATCCCGGCAAGCAGGGCGACGGCGAACAACTGCCAGAGGGTGAGCACGTCGAAGGCGTAGGCCACCGGCAACGAGCCGAAGGCGACGGCTCTCACGAGGTCGTTGACGATCAGCACCCGCTTGCGCCGCCACCGGTCGACCCAGGCGCCGGCCGGAAGCCCGATCACCAGAAAGGCCACTGTTTCCAGCGCGACGAGGACGCCCATCTCGAACTCGGTGGCCGACAGTGTGATGACCGCGAGGAGGGGGAGCGCGACCTGGCTGATCTGCGTGCCGATCTGGCTGATCGTCTCGGCCGCCCACAATTGGCGGAAGTCGTGGTGGTAGATCAGGCTGCGTGCCTGCGGGGCAGCAGGGGTGGCGCTCATCGGTGGTGATCCTCGGGGATGTCGGGGGGCGACTGGCTCCGTCGAGCTTCGGACAGTGATTGGGAAATGTCAATCACTCGGCGGAAATCGGTTAAGATCGCCCGGTGACCGACCCGGACACAGTCGCACGTGGGCACGTCCCGCAGATCGAGCGACGTCCGGCAACCGAAGCGCAGGCCAGGGCGCTGGCCTCGGGAACGCGACTCCGAATCCTTCGGTTGTGCCTGACCGAGGCGCTGACCAACAAAGAGATCGCGACCCGGTTGCAGCGCAATCCGGCTTCCGTACTGCATCACGTCCGCACCCTCGTGGACACCGGATTTCTCGTCGCCCAGCCCGTACGACGTGGCCCGCGCGGCGCGCGAGAGGTCCCGTACCTGGCCACCGGCCTTTCGTACCTGGTTGATCTTGACGACTGGCCGGTCCGCCGGCCGGACGCTGCGTTGGAGGCGTTTCTGGAGGAGGTCGCCGCCGTCGGCCACGATCAGCTGAGCAGCGCCAGGCTCGGCCTGCGGTTGCCTCCCGAGCAGGTCGAGGAATTCCGAGACCGCTTGCAAGAGCTTCTCGACGAGTTCGCTCGTCGTCCGATGGATCCCGGAGGCGAGCGGTGGTCGATCTACGTGGGAATCCACCCGGAAGCCGAACCGGGTACCAGTTGAGCCCTTTGTAGGCCGCGCG
>JALZIX010000242.1 GCA_030860025.1 Actinomycetota bacterium | reverse complement strand
GCCAGTACCTGCGTGGAGTTCGTCGGCCCGCCCCGGGTCAGCACATAGACAACTGCCATGTCGGTGAAGGTGAGGACCGCTCCGAACAGTGCGGCGACCGCCATCACGGGTAGCGTGAGAGGGACGGTGATCTCGAACATCCGGCGCCAGAAGCCTGCCCCGTCCACGCGTGCCGCCTCGTCGACGTCCTTGGGGATGGAGACCAATCCGGCCATCATGATCACCGCCGCGAGGGGTGTCAGCCGCCAGACGTGGACGGCGATCACCGAGGCGATAGCCAGGTCCGGCTTGCCGAGCCAGTACATGTTGGCCTCGATCAGCCCAAGATTGCGCAGCACCCAGTCGATCGGACTGAAGATCGAATCCAGCAGCCACAGCCATGCCACCGACGACAGCGCGACCGGCGTGGTCCAGGGCAGCAGCACCAGGAACCGAACGACCCACTTGCCTCGGAAGTCGGCCACCAGAATGTTGGCCAGGATCTTGCCCAGCACCACGATCAGCACCATCGACACCGCGGTGAACACGAACGTGTTGCCCAGGGATTGCCAGAACACCGGGTCGTCGAAGGCGCGGCGGAAGGCGTCGAACCCCGCCCAGTCGTAGGAGGGATCCCCGGCCGACACGTCCGACAGGGCGAAGGCGATCGCCAGGCCGAAGGGGAGAGCGACCAGCCCGATGATGTAGACCACCGACGGGAGCAGGAAGATCCACGCCAGGAAGCTGTCGGAGTCGCTGAGCCGACGTCTGCGTCCCGGCCGCGTCACCGGCGGGGTTCGGGTTGCCGTCGCCTCTGCCATGCCGGTCTCAGCCGCCGAGCCGTACCGGGTCGGTCCGCACCCCGGTCTCGGCCGAGAAGAACCGCAGCCGTCCGGGCGCCACTGCGAAGTCATGGGTCTCACCGCCGCTGATCGGCGTCTCCACCGTCGACGGCAGGCGGGCGATCACTCGGGTCTCCTCCCCGATTCCGGTCACGCGGCCGTAGACGTGCCGGTCACCCGAGAGGTACTCCATGCGGTCCACCTTGAACGGCATCGTGGTCCGGCCCGCCTCGGGCACGACCTCGACGGGCAGCAGATGCTCGGGGCGGAAGCCGACCAGGACCCCGTCCCTGGGCACGAGGTTCATCGGCGGTGAGCCGATGAAGGTGGCGACGAACGTGTCGGCCGGGTCGTCGTAGATCTGGACCGGAGGGCCGAGTTGGCGCAGCTTTCCGGCGCTCATCACCGCGATCCGGTCGCCGAGGCCCATCGCCTCGACCTGGTCATGGGTGACGTAGATCGTGGTCCGCGGCACCCGCTCCTGGAAGGCCTTGAGCTCTTCGCGGGCGCTGGCCCGCAGTTTTGCGTCGAGGTTGGACAGGGGTTCGTCGAGCAGGAACACCTGCGGCTCTCGGACGAGTGCGCGGGCCAGCGCGACGCGCTGCCGCTCGCCGCCGGACAGCGCCCGTGGCTTGCGGTCGAGCAGGTGGCCGATCCCAAGCAGTTCGGCGGCCCACCGTGCCTTGCGGTCCCGCTCGGCCTTGTCGAGGCGTTCGGCCTTGAGCGGAAAGACGATGTTCCCGAAGACGGTCTTGTGCGGGTAGAGCGCGTAGCTCTGGAACACCATCGCGATCTGGCGCGCCCTTGGTGGCAGGCCGTTGACGACATGCCCCCCGATCAGGACCTCGCCCTCGGTCGGTTCTTCCAGGCCCGCGATGGTGCGCAACAGCGTCGTCTTGCCACAGCCGGACGGGCCGAGAAGGACCAGGTACTCGCCCTCCTCGGTCTCCAGGTCGACGCCGTCGATGGCGTGTACGGCACCGCCGTCGAAGTCCTTGCGCAGGTTCCTCACCGAGACGACGGCCACTGGACCTCCTCCAGAGGCGGTGCCGCCTCGACCGGCGGACTCACCCGCCGACGAGCCCTTCTGACCGCCATTTGTCGAACACGCTCTTGATCTCCCGCTCCGCGACTTCGACGCTCTCTTCGGGCGACATCTCGCCGCGGGCTGCACGGGCGTACATGGTGGGGATCGTGTACGTGGCGAAGATCTCACCGATCGCAGTGTTGGACGGGCCGGGATGGCCGATGTTGGTGCTCCAGTCGATCGCGTTGGACAGGAAGGCCAGCTTGTCCGACGGCTCCGAGCCGAATGGGTCGTCGGCGAGCCAGGCGTCGAGTTGAGGCACTCGGTCGGCCCAGGCCGGAAAGTCGTACAGCTGCGAGTGGTAGGTGGCCGAGGCAAAGTTCTCCGTGTAGTGCAGCAGGAATTCCTTGGCCGCATCCGGGTTGGCCGCGTGCTCCGGCACGATCCAGTTGTACATCACGTGGGATGCCGCCAGCGCCGCTCCGGGACCCTC
>JALZIX010000203.1 GCA_030860025.1 Actinomycetota bacterium | reverse complement strand
TCCACGGGACGCGGACGGAGCCGAACAGCGCCCGTACGACCAAGCCCTCGTCGTCGACGTCAACACCGCTGCGCATGACATAGGTGATCCAGGCAGCCGGAAGCAGGAGCACCAACAGCAGCCAGGGACCCGCGGTGGCCAAGGGAAGCGCGCAGACCACGGCAGCAACTGCCGGGACCAGTGCTATCCGGTTCATCTGCAGTCGCGCTACCGTCCGGTTCATCGGCACCCATGCTGCCAGCACGTCACCTCGTGCCGGACCGGGCCGATCACAGCACCCGTACGAGCAGGACCCGCGCGATCGGCCTAGAGTCCCCGGACGTGAGCACGACACTGGATCCCACGCGTACCCGGCCACCGGCGACGAACTCGACGGCGAACACGCTCAAGCCCCGCAGCCATGAGGTCACCGACGGCTATCAGCGCGCCCCTGCGCGGGCGATGCTGCGCGCCGTCGGCATGCGCGACGAAGACATGGCCAAACCACAGATCGGGATCGCCTCGTCCTGGAACGAGATCACGCCGTGCAATCTCTCCCTGGATCGGCTAGCCAAGCGGGCCAAGGAAGGTGTGCGCGCGGCCGGTGGGTTCGGAATGGAGTTCGGCACCATCTCGGTCTCCGACGGCATCTCGATGGGGCACGAGGGAATGCGCGCCTCGCTGGTCAGCCGCGAGGTAATCGCCGACTCGGTCGAGACCGTCATGTTCGCCGAGCGACTCGACGGGTCAGTCCTGCTGGCCGGCTGCGACAAGTCGCTACCCGGGATGTTGATGGCCGCCGCGCGACTGGATCTGGCAGCGGTATTCCTCTACGCGGGGGCGACGATGCCGGGACGACTGGCTGGCCGCGATCTCACGATCATCGACGTGTTCGAGGGTGTCGGAGCGTGCGCCCGGGGCCTGATCACCGAGGCGGAACTCACCGAGATCGAGAAGGCGACGTGTCCCGGCGAGGGTGCCTGCGCGGGCATGTACACCGCCAACACGATGGCCAGCGCCGCCGAGGCACTGGGTATGTCATTGCCGGGCAGCGCCGCACCACCGGCCATCGACCGGCGACGCGACGACTTTGCCGTCGCCTCCGGGGAGGCAGTCGTCGGACTCCTGCGCCTGGGAATCACCGCCCGCCAGATCATGACCCGCGAAGCGTTCGAGAATGCGATCACTGTCGTGATGGCGCTCGGCGGTTCCACGAACGCCGTACTGCATCTGCTCGCGATCGCCAAGGAAGCCCAGGTCCCGCTCAGCCTTGACGACTTCAACGCCATCGGCGACCGGACGCCGCACCTGGCCGACGTCAAGCCCTTCGGCCGCTACGCGATGTCAGATGTGGACAAGATCGGTGGAGTGCCGGTGGTGATGAAGGCACTACTCGATGCCGGTCTGCTGCACGGGGACGCGTTCACGGTTACCGGCAGGACCCTCGCTGAGAATCTCGCCCACATCGACCCGCCGGACCCCGACGGCGAAATCATCCGCGCGATGAGCAACCCGATCCACCGAACCGGCGGCCTGCTGGTGTTGCGCGGATCGCTCAGCCCGGACGGTGCCGTCGTGAAATCGGCAGGCTTCGACGGCGACGTCTTCGAGGGCACCGCGCGCGTGTTCGAAGGGGAGGCGGGTGCGATGGCCGCAGTCAGCGAAGGAACCTTGCAGACCGGGGACGTTGTCGTCATCCGATACGAGGGCCCCAAGGGGGGCCCCGGAATGCGGGAGATGCTGGCGGTCACCGGAGCGATCAAAGGCGCCGGCCTGGGCAAGGATGTGCTGCTCCTGACCGACGGCAGGTTCTCCGGCGGCACGACCGGCCTGTGTGTCGGGCACGTTGCGCCGGAAGCCGCCGACGGCGGCCCCATCGCCTTCGTGCGCGACGGTGACCGGATCAAGCTGGATATGAGTGCCCGCACTCTCGACCTTCTCGTCGATGCCGAGGAACTGGCTCGCCGTCGGGTCGCCTGGAACCCCCCGGCGCCGCGCTACCCGACCGGGGTGCTGGGCAAGTACGC
>JALZIX010000202.1 GCA_030860025.1 Actinomycetota bacterium | reverse complement strand
CAGCCTCGCGTACCCACCCGATCTTCTCCGCTGTGGCCGCCAGCGTGAGACTGCGCGGCTCCACCACGACGCCGGGCCGGATCCGTGGCGCCAACCCCACGGTCTGGGCCTCCTGGCCGGCCAGCGTGAGGGTGTTGCGACCGCCGCCGCCGATGAAGAATGGCGGATGCGGCCGCTGAGTGGGTTTCGGCTCGGCGTCGTAGTCGGCGATCGAGTAGTGCGCGCCGGAGAAGCTGAACGGACCGTCGGCAAAGCAGCCCTTGAGGACTCCGATCGCCTCGCGCAGCCGAGCCTGCCGGACCGAGATCGCCCGGCAACTGGAGACAGATAACCGGTCACAGACGACATCCTTAGGTCTGCAATCTGTCGTTCGTGACCGGTTTCGTTACTCCGGGTCGTCGGCGTGCTGAACTGGGTTACTTGACGGTCACCGTGGCGCCAGCGCCCTCGAGGGCGGCCTTCGCCTTGTCGGCTGCTGCCTTGTCGACCTTCTCCAGAACGGGCTTGGGTGCGCCGTCGACCAGATCCTTGGCCTCCTTGAGGCCAAGGCTGGTGAGGGTGCGCACCTCCTTGATGACCTGGATCTTCTTGTCACCGGCAGCCTCGAGCACGACATCGAACTCATCCTGCTCGGGCTCTGCCTCGGCAACGGCGCCGCCGCCACCGGGCGCTGCAGCCGCAACCGCGACCGGAGCCGCGGCGGTGACGTCGAAGGTCTCTTCGAACTGCTTCACGAATTCCGACAGCTCGAGCAGCGTCATTTCCTTGAACGCGTCGAGCAAGTCGTCGGTGGACATCTTGGCCATGATGGTTCCTCTCTAGCTTTCGGTTGGTTCGGCGGCAACAGACTCATCTGCGGCCTCCGGGGTGGGCAGGACATCGGGGGCAGCGGCGTCCGGAGCACCGGCCTCCGGAGCACCGGCCCCGGCGGACGTCTCTTGCTCGGCCTTCTTCTCGGCAAGGGCGGCAGCGAGACGGGCAACTTGAGACAGCGGCGCCTGGAACAGAGCCGCTGCGTTGCTCAGGCTTGCCTTCATCCCGCCGGCGAGCCTGCCGAGCAGGACCTCACGCGACTCGAGATCGGCAAGTGACTTGATCTCGTCGGTGCTGAGCATTTTTCCGTCCAGCACCCCACCCTTGATCACGAGCATCGGGTGGGTACGGGAGAAGTTTCGCAGTGCCTTGGCAGCCTCGACCGGCTCACCCTCGATGAAGGCGATGGCGGTCGGCCCGACGAGTAGCGAACTGAGCTCGTCAAAGCCGATTGCCGTTACCGCACGCTTGGTCAGGGTGTTCTTGACCACGGCGTAGGTGTTCGTGGCACCGAGGGAGGTCCGCAGCTCCTTCAGCTGGGCAACGGTCAAGCCGCGGTAGTCGGTCAGAACGACTGCGGAGGAACGATTGAACCGCGAGGTGATCTCCGCGACTGCGCCGACCTTGTCCGGGTTCGGCATGGGCTTCCTCTTTTCATGGGGTCTGCTGATCACGTGGTGCTGCTGTTCATCGGTCGGCAGGCCCCGAGAGACGCCGAACGCCCCGGCGCAAGGCGCACGGGGCGAGGTTCGCGCGGCACAGGGCCGCACGTTCGTCGTACCGTCCTCCTGCGCGGGCCGCCCGATGTCGATCGGGACCTTCGCACGGACGCCCATGGGCGCCCGACGACCAGCGGTCTACGGGAACGAGCCAAGTGTACGTGGCCGGACTCACTGGCCGCGCGGGGCTTAGCGGCGGAACATCTCGATGAGGTGTTTCTCATCCTGATAGGCCACGATCCGGCTCTTGCCGGACCGTTTGGCCGCATACATCGCGGTGTCGGCGCGCGAGAGCAGTGCGTCCGCGGTGAGCAGTCCGTCCTTGGCATTCAGGGAGAAGACACCCAGGCTGACGCCGACCTCGACGTTGTGTCCATCGACGGCGAAGGGCACGTTCAGCACGTCGTGGATCTTCGCGGCCACCGTCAGCGGGTCCTTGGAGTCTTCCAGCAGAATGGCGAACTCATCGCCACCGAGCCGGGCGACGGTATCCCCCGTACGCACGACGCCGATCAGCCGCTCGGACACCCGTACCAGCAGTTCATCGCCCCGGGCATGGCCCATGGTGTCGTTGATGAGCTTGAAGTCGTCGAGGTCGAGGAACAGTACGGAGACCGCCCGCCGGTCGCGGTCATGTAGCTCCAGCGCGTGAACCAGGCGATCACGGAACAACGCCCGGTTCGCCAGGCCCGTCATGCCGTCATGGAAGGCCTTCTGTCGCAATTGCGCCTCACGCGCCTCCAGCCGACGGGTCAGGCTCGCGTTCTGGCTGACGTTGAGGTACTGCCGAACCAGGGCGAGCGCGACGACCACCGCCACAAGCCACAATTGACCGATCGAGAGAGGTTGTTCCTTCCCGCTCTGATAGATGGCCAAGCCAAGCGCGACGGCGACCGGCGCGTACGGCAGGAGGTTCCAGGTCAACATCCGCTGGGATCTGGGCGCGGGATCCCACCCGAGGGTGAGCGCCGCGGTAGCTGTAGACGCCGGCCGGATCACGCCCGGGTCCGGCTCAGCCCGAATCGCGGCCAACGCGATCAGCAGGAAACCGGCCAGCCAACCGAGGTCCACCAGCCCGCCGGTGGGCACGCTCTCGGCAGTGAGCCAGAGGTAGGCGAACAGCGTATCGCTCACCAGCAGCGCGAGCAGACCGGCCACCAACAACACGAGGGTGACCAGCAGACCCCGGACGCGAGCGAAGACGACGATCGCCAAGGCCACGAGCACCACATCGCTGAGTGGGTAGACCACCCGAGCGGCCAGCTGGAGCCCGTCCGGGACGCTGGCGCGATCCGGGTCGAGGAGCAGCACCCAGGACGCAAGTCCGAGTGCCACGGTCGTGGTGGTCGCATCCAGCGCACGCTCGAGGGTCGGAGTGCCGCGATCGGCGAGCGGGTAGGCCAGCATCGCAATGCCGGCGAGGAGGAAGAACCCGAGGAAGCAGATATCGCTCAAGGACGGGAAGGACTGGAAGAGGTCCGAGTCGGCCTGAGTGCGGCTGGACAGCGCCTGTCCGATTGCTCGAATGCCGCACCCGAGGGCGACGAGGGTCCAGACCAACCTATGGCGGTTGGACTGCCCTCGGGCTCGAACCGCCGCCGCGATCGCTGCCACTCCCGCTGCGAATGCGACCCCCCACACCCACGGCAGTTCGCTTCCCATGACGCAAGACTACGAGCGACGGTCTCGAACGCCTATTCACAACCGGCTGACCAGCATCTGAGCCACGGCCAGTGGCCGGCCGTCGATCTCGTCGTCCTCCTCGGCAGACCAGATCTCCGACATGATCGACATCACCAGTCCCCAACCGACGATCCGGTCGTAGTCCAGACCTGTCCCAGCGCAGAGTTGATCCAGGCGACCCGAAAGCAACAGGCGGAGCTGCTCGGCGGTCAGCGTCACCGGGTTGTACAGCATCGGTCCCACATCGAAGCCGGGATCTCCGACCCGCCCGTGCGGATCGATAGCCAGCCATGGCTCCCTCTCGGCCTGCAGGACGTTGTGGTGGTGCAGGTCGGCGTGCAGCAGCACCGTGCGATCAGCTGTGCTGGACAGGTGTCCGAGCAGTTCCATGGCTCGGTCCACCAGGTCCTGCGGCAATGGTCCTCCCGTGGGGTGCCGACGCCGGTAAGCGAGAAAGTCCGCCTCGTACGCCGTGACGTGCGGAAGCGGAGTTGCAGCGGGCGGCTCTCGCCACAACTGTTGCATCACCGAGCACAGCGCGGCGGTCGCCTCGGCGTCTCGGCCCGGTCCGAGCTCGGCGAGCTCCCGCCCGGGCGTGGCCCGTTCCAGGAGCAGGGCGCCGCGGCTGTCATCTCGGGCCAGTAACGCAACCGCGCCCTCGCCTGCGAACCCGGCAAGAGCAGCTGCTTCGCGGTCGAACTCAAGCGCACCCGGGACAATGAGTTTCACCACGCGAGGCAAGCCGTCGCCGGTGACGGCCGGCGCGACATAGTTGTAGCTCAGCTCGTACCGGGATCCGATCCGCAGCTCCCATGCCTGCTCGATCTCACCGAGCAGGCGCGGGATCTCGCGCAGCCACCGAACGCCAGCATGGCC
>JALZIX010000151.1 GCA_030860025.1 Actinomycetota bacterium | reverse complement strand
TCTGAGCCACGGCCAGTGGCCGGCCGTCGATCTCGTCGTCCTCCTCGGCAGACCAGATCTCCGACATGATCGACATCACCAGTCCCCAACCGACGATCCGGTCGTAGTCCAGACCTGTCCCAGCGCGATCCGCAGCTCCCATGCCTGCTCGATCTCACCGAGCAGGCGCGGGATCTCGCGCAGCCACCGAACGCCAGCATGGCCATGGACTGCTCGTACGTTGGCCTGGAAGTTTGCGTCATACGATTGCGGGCCCACCGCACCGCCGAGCCGATCAGGCCGAAGTGTCGTCGACGGTGACGTTGCGGGTGCGATTCGGGTCGACCGGGATGCCCGGACCCATGGTCGTGCTGAGCGTGACCTTCTGCAGGTAGCGGCCCTTGGCTGACGGCGGCTTCGACCGCAGCACCTCGTCGAGCGCTGCCGCGTAGTTCTCCACCAGTTGCTTTTCGTCGAAGGAGACCTTGCCGATGATCAGGTGCAAGTTGGACTGCTTGTCCACCCGAAAGTTGATCTTGCCGCCCTGGATGTCGGTCACTGCCTTGGCTACGTCGGTGGTCACTGTTCCGGTCTTGGGGTTGGGCATCAGGCCACGCGGTCCGAGGATGCGGGCGATGCGGCCGACCTTGGCCATCTGGTCGGGGGTCGCGATCGCGGCGTCGAAGTCCAGGAAGCCGCCCTGGATCCGCTCGATGAGGTCCTCGGAGCCGACCACATCGGCACCTGCGGCCTCGGCCTCGGCTGCCTTGTCGCCGGTCGCGAACACGATGACGCGGACAGTCTTGCCGGTGCCGTGCGGCAGGCTGACCGTGCCGCGCACCATCTGGTCGGCCTTACGGGGATCAACACCCAGGCGCATCGCGACCTCGACCGTCGCGTCGTAGGACGTCGTCGAGGTCTGCTTGGCCAGCCTGGATGCCTCGACCGGGGAGTAGACCCGGTCCTTGTCGACCAGTTCGGCGACCTTGCGGTAGTTCTTGCTGCGCTTCATTTCTCCTCCTGTTACGGATTCTGTTGCGGGTGAGGTCGTGGTCGGCGGGACAGCGCGGTCCCTCCCACTCGTGCGACGCAGGCGCGGCGCACGTCCTTATTACTGCTTGACGGTGATCCCCATGCTTCGTGCGGTGCCGGCAATGATCTTCTCCGCCGCGTCGAGGTCCTCGGCGGAGAGGTCGTCGAACTTGGTCTGGGCGATCTCCCGAACCTGGTCGCGGGTGACCGAGGCGACCTTGGTCTTGTGTGGCTCGCCGCTGCCCTTCTCCACGCCAGCGGCCTTGAGCAGGAGCTTGGCGGCCGGCGGGGTTTTGGTGATGAAAGTGAACGAGCGGTCCTCGTACACCGAGATCTCGACCGGTACGACGTTGCCGCGCTGCGACTCGGTGGCTGCGTTGTAGGCCTTGCAGAACTCCATGATGTTCACCCCGTGCTGACCGAGGGCGGGGCCGACGGGCGGAGCGGGAGTCGCCGCTCCGGCGTTGATCTGCAGCTTGATGACAGCCGCAAGCTTCTTCTTTCCGGGCATGATGTCTCTTCTTCTTGGTATGTGGTGAGTGGACAGTGTCGGGCAGGCTCAGATCTTGCTGACCTGGGTGAAGGAGAGCTCGACCGGAGTCTCCCGGCCGAAGATCGAGACCAGCACCTTGAGCTTCTGCTGCTCGGGATTGATCTCGTTGATGGTCGCCGGCAGGGTGGCGAACGGGCCGTCCATGACGGTGACCGATTCGCCGACCTCGAAGTCGACCACGGTGGCAACGGCCTTGGCCTCGGTCGCCTTCGGAGTGCTCGTCTGCGGGACCAGGATCTTGATGACCTCGTCGAGGGACAGCGGTGAAGGTCGCGACGTGGCTCCGACGAAGCCGGTCACCCCGGGGGTGTTCCGGACTGCGCCCCAGGATTCGTCGTTGAGTTCCATCCGGACCAGCAGGTAGCCGGGAAACACCTTGCGCTGAACCTGCTGGCGCTTGCCGTTCTTGATCTCGGTGACCTCTTCGGTGGGCACCTCGATCTGATAGATGAAGTCCTCCATGTCCAATGAGGTGATCCGGGTTTCGAGGTTTGTCTTCACCTTGTTCTCGTAGCCCGCGTAGGAGTGCACGACGTACCAGTCACCGGGCGAGCGGCGCAGGGATTCCTTCAGCGCCGCAATCGGGTCTTCCGCGACATCGGGTGCTGGCGGAGCCTCAACGGGTGTCTCGTCCGTGGGAGTCGCCTCCGCAGTGACGAGATCCCCGGAGGCCTCCTGGCTCGGGTCGATCTCGGGATCGGCTAGCACGCGCTCGCTCTCTTCGGCGGAATGTGGCAGGTCGGTCTGAATCGAGGTATCTGCGGCGGGGTTCTGGGCCCCGGGGGTGGAAGTCATGGTCATTGCTCTGCGGCTGGATCAGCCGAAGACAGCCAACACCCCCTGAGCAAAGAGGATGTCCAGTCCGGCGACCAGAGCCACCATGAAGATCATGAAGACCAGCACGACGCTGGTGTAGATGATCAGTTCCCGGCGGCCCGGCCAGACCACCTTGCCCAGTTCGGCGATCACCTCCCGCAGGAAGCGGGCCAGCCCCCGCGGGCCGCCAGCGCTCGTCGTCGTCTTCTTTGCCGCAGCCTTCTTCGCCGGTGCCTTCTTGCCGGGCTTGCTGATCGCTTTGGTCGGCGGGTTCTTCTTCGACGAGTCCGTCTCCGACTCCTTCGCCGCAGCCTTGCGCGCGGCTGCAGCACGGGCCCGGCGCGGGGACAGCGGCGCCGCTACCGGCTCCTCGGCGGCCTCGTCCTCGTCATCGTCTTCGTCTGCGTCATCGAGGTCGTCGTCGGACAGGTTCTCGACATCGTCGTCATCGAGATCGACATCGTCGACATCGTCGTCGTCGAGGTCGTCGTCATCTAGTTCGTCGTCATCGACGAGGTCGTCGTCATCATCGTCGTCGGCTAGTTCGTCGTCGGCTAGTTCGTCGTCAGCTAGTTCGTCATCGTCATCTAGGTCGTCATCCTCGACGTCGACGGCGGCGTTCTCAGCCACGTCGACGTCGACGGCATCGTCATCCTCGGCGTCGGCGTCGGCGGCCTGGTCAACGTCGTCCGCATCGGCGGCGTCGGTCGCGCTGGCATCGACATCAACACCATCGACATCGGCGACGGGGTCCCCGTCCTCGTCGACCGCCGTGGAGTCCGCAGCGCTCGCGGACATGGCGGTCGCAGCGTCGTCCTCGTCAAGGGGTGCCTGGGAATCAGCCGCCGGCGGCTCGGACCTGGCCCCCCCAGCCTTCGGCGTACTGCTCGGCGGGCGCTTGCGCGCGCCGGCCACCCGGCCGCGACCTGCTGGCCGTCGTCCGCCTCGGTTGCTCGCCACCTAGCTCGTCACTCCAGTCTCGTTCGTATCCGCGGGTCTCGCAGGGGTGACAGGACTTGAACCTGCAACCTGCGGTTTTGGAGACCGCTGCTCTACCAATTGAGCCACACCCCTCGGCCGGGCACCCCAGCACCCGAGACATCAACACAGACATCGAGAACTCAGCGTGGGCAAGCCGATTAAGGGGTCGCTACCCCCAAGAACCACAGTGTACGGGAGAATGGTCGCGTCCTTCCACCGACCGCCGTGCGAACATAGACGCATGGCGTTCGCAGAGCCGACGATGGCCATGCCGGCAGCTTCCGCGGGGCCCACCGCAACCGCCAGCGCGTCGACCGACACTGTCCACTCCCGAGTGTCTCGCCGGGTGGGCTCGATTTCGCCATCGGCAACCCTTGCCGTGGATGCCAAGGCCAAAGCACTCAAAGCTGTCGGCCGGCCGGTGATCGGCTTCGGCGCAGGCGAACCCGACTTCGCCACCCCCCAGCACATCGTCGAAGCGGCGATCGCCGCGTGCCGGGAGCCGCGTTTCCATCGGTACACCCCGGCTGGCGGCCTACCGGAGCTTCGCGAAGCGATCGCCGCAGCCGCCCAGCGCAACGCCGGCCTGCCGTGCACCGCAGCTGATGTGCTGGTGACCAACGGGGGCAAGCAGGCGGTCTACGAGTCGCTGGCCGCACTACTGGATCCTGGCGACGAGGTGCTGTTGCCAGCCCCGTACTGGACGACCTATCCGGAGGCGATCCGGTTGGCCGGCGGCGTCCCGGTCGAGGTGGTAACCGACGAGAGTTCCGGCTACCTGGCCTCGGTGGACCAGTTCGCCGCGCAGCTCACTCCACATACCAAGATGCTGCTCTTCTGCTCGCCGAGTAACCCCACCGGCGCGGTGTACCCGCCGGACCAGGTGGCCGAGATCGGCCGGTGGGCGCTCGAGCAGGGGCTGTGGGTAGTCACGGATGAGATCTACGAGCACCTCGTCTACGGCGACGCGCAGCATGTTTCGATGCCGGTTGCCGTGCCAGAACTCGCCGAGCGGTGTGTGGTGCTCAACGGCGTGGCCAAGACGTTCGCGATGACCGGCTGGCGGGTCGGTTGGATGATCGCGCCGGCCGACGTCATTACTGCTGCCACCAACCTGCACTCGCACTCGACGTCAAATGTGGCCAACGTGTCCCAAGCGGCCGCACTAGCCGCGCTGACCGGAGGACTGGACGACGTCGTACGGATGCGGGCTGCCTTCGATCGGCGACGCCATCTGATGGTGTCCATGCTTCGCGAGATCCCCGGGGTGGCCTGCCCGGAGCCCCAGGGCGCCTTCTATGCCTACCCCTGTGTACGCACCCTGCTCGGCCGCGAGTTGCGCGGGCGGACGCCGACGACGAGCGCGGAGCTCGCGGCGTTGATCCTCGACGAGGTCGAGGTGGCTGTCGTACCGGGGGAGGCGTTTGGCACCGACGGTTACCTCCGCCTGTCCTATGCGCTTGGCGACGACGACCTGGTCGAAGGAATCACCCGGATCCAGGGGCTACTCGCCGAGCTCGGCTGATCCGCCTCCGGGTCCTCGGGCGTGGGATGGATCAGACGAACGCGCCTGCCTCATCGAGGATCGCCAGCGCCTCGGGAAGTCCCTCGAGCGCCGCGACGAGATCATCGGGGACCGCGATCTGCCAGGCCTGCGCATTGATGTAGCAGCGCAGGGCTTCATCGAAGGCATCCGACCCGGCAGCCTCACGTGCCGAGATCAGTGCCGCCCGTCCCTTGCCGTAGACGACCGCGAAGTACTCGTCGGCGTCCCGGAAGTCGCCCATCGACGAGCCGATTTCTCCGGGCAGGCTCAGGTCCGACGTGTCCGGCGAGTGTTCGTCCACCAGCAGTTCGGCGTACGAGGCGAACGCTTCATCAAGCCATGGGTCGCGGTACTGCGAGTTGCCGATCATTCCGTAGAACCACATGTGCGCGATCTCGTGCACCAGGACGACCCGACGCTCTGAGGCCAGCAGGATCGAGGACGGGAACTCGATCCCGCCGCCGAAGTCCGGCAGCACCGGGATCGTCAGGGTGTCGTAGGGAAAGGGGCCGAAGTAGTCCTCGAACTGCTCGATGATCGATGCGGCGTCCTCGGCAAGCTCGTCCGCATCGGTGTCTGCATCCGGCAGGACCCCCACCATGATGTCCGTGTCGCCGGAGGCGGCCTGCGCGGTCTCGAACTGCCCCGCAGCCACACTGACGTCACGCGCGGCCGCCTCACTGGACGTCCACACCCGGCGGCCGTTGCGTGCTGAGGACGGCGGGTCCTGCGCGCCGGTCATGAGGACTTGTAACGCCTCTGGTGCATCGACGGTGATTGTCGTCTCCGCGGCTTGGCTGGTCGCCGTCTCCCCCAGCAGGCTGACGAACGAATCCCGGTGCCAGCCCACACCCGGCTCCCAGGACAACAGTGGGAAACCACTGGCCCACCAGGACAGCCCATCCGCGGTACCGAACCGGTCGAAGGTTCCATCACCCAGTTCGAGTTCGAATTCGATGGCCACTTCGACGATGTCGCCGGCCGCGATCTCCTCGTCCAGCTCCACCACCAGTAGGCCGCCGGGAGTCGTGCCATAGGCATCGGCGGATTCGTACCCGTATCCGGCTACCTGCTTGCCGCTGACCTCGGTCACTGTGAGCCGGTTTCCGAAGGGGGCCGACACGGGGCTGTTCGGGATGAGCTGGAACACGAGCTCGTCGGTCGGGAGATCAGGGGTGAAGGTCACCGTCTCGGATCCGGTGACGATGCGCAGATTCTCAGCGAGGGTGAACTCCAAGGAGACCACCGGGCGGTCGGGTGCCGGGGCCGCCGGTTCGGAGGGACAGGCTGGGTCAGCGGTCGGCGACTCGTCCAGCTCGGTTGCCGACTGATCGGGCGGAAAGCCGAGACCCTCGGGAGTGGCACCGCAGCCGGCCAACAGCAGTCCGATGGTTATCGCGCAGCCGTAGCGCGAACGGGTCATGAGCAGCACTACGACAGGACGACGACGGCCCGAGCCATGGAAAGGACCCTGTCCCAACCGGCCTCGTCGGATCCGGCACGGGCCAGGATGTCGACCCGAACCCGCTTGTCGGCGAGTTTCTTGGCGACGCGAGCCGTGACGACAAGCTCGGCTCCGGCCTCGTCGTCCGGCACGACCACGGGCCGGGAAAACCGCACGGCGTAGTCCTCCACCGCCGCTGGGTCCCCCGCCCA
>JALZIX010000143.1 GCA_030860025.1 Actinomycetota bacterium | reverse complement strand
AGGCGCTCGACGCCCGCTGGGCCGGATCCGCGGCCAACGAGAACCCGATGCTGGCCAGCATGCGGGACAAGGTGGACGACGCGACCGAGAAGCTCGTCCGGGCGCGGAAGTCCGGCGACGCCAAGCGAATTCGCCGGGCTGAGGAAGACTTGGCCAAGTGGCAGGGGTGGCTAAAGAACGCCAACTCCTAGCCGGACGCCACCGAGGGCATCCCGAGCGAGACCACGTGTTTATCGGGTGCTGTCTCTCGCTCAGCGGCGGCGGCGCGGTCACCGGCCGATGTACGGCGGTGCGAGAGTATCGGGCCGTCGGCGACCAAGTGGTGTGGAGCGGCATAGCTGACCCGGGTGGTCACCACGTCACCCGCTCGGATCTCGTCGGCGTCGGGGACGGCGAAGTGGACCAGCCGCCCGTCCCGCGCCCGGCCGCTGCGCCGGCCGGTAGCCGCATCCTTGCTGCCCTCGCCGGCGGCGACCAGCACCTCGACGACGGCGCCCACCTGAGCCTGGTTTTCCTCATGCGAAATGCGCCGCTGCACCTCGATCAGGCGCTCGTACCGTTCCTGCACGACCTCCCGGGGCACCTGATCGGGCATAGTCGCAGCCGGCGTACCCGCTCGTATCGAGTACTGGAACGTGTAGGCCCCGGCGAACCTCGCCTGCTCCAGCAACGACAGCGTGTCGGCGAAGTCGGCTTCGGTCTCCCCCGGAAAACCGACGATCACGTCAGTGGTGATGGCCGCCTGCGGGATCGCCTCGCGTACCCGTTGGACAATCCCGAGGTAACGGTCGCGACGGTACGAGCGGCGCATCCGGCGCAGTACGTCATCCGAGCCCGATTGCAGCGGCATGTGCAGCTGCGGACAGACGTTCGGGGTCGCGGCCATCGCCTCGATGACGTCGTCGGTGAAGTCGCGTGGATGAGGGCTGGTGAATCTGACCCGCTCAAGGCCCGCGATCCCGCCGCACGCCCTGAGCAGGTCGGCAAACGCACCTCGATCGCCGAAATCGACCCCGTAAGAATTGACGTTCTGTCCCAGGAAGGTGATCTCGAGAACACCGTCGGCGACGAGGGCCGCCACTTCGGCCAGGATGTCGCCCGGGCGCCGGTCGACCTCAGTACCGCGCAGCGACGGCACGATGCAGAACGTGCAGGAGTTGTTGCACCCCACCGAGATCGACACCAAAGCTGAATAGGCGGAGTCCCGCCGGGCAGGCAGGCTGGACGGGAAGGCCTCCAACGACTCGGCGATCTCGACCTGGGCGGCGTCGTTGTGCCGGGCGCGTTCGAGCAGGATCGGGAGCGAGCCGAGGTTGTGCGTACCGAAGACGACGTCCACCCACGGCGCCTTCTGCACGATCAGCCCACGGTCCTTCTGCGCCAGGCAGCCGCCGACGGCGATCTGCATGCCCGGGCGCTTGCCCTTGACCGAGGCCAGGTGCCCGAGATTCCCGTACAGCTTGTTGTCCGCGTTCTCCCGAACGGCACACGTGTTGAGCACGACGACGTCGCCGTACGCACCTTCGGCGGCGCGGGTGTATCCGGCCGACTCGAGCAGCCCAGACAGACGCTCAGAGTCGTGGACGTTCATCTGGCAGCCGAAGGTCCGCACGGAGTATGTGCGGGCGCGCTCGGTGGCGGGTGGGGTCACAGTCGTCACAACGTAGACGAGCCTACGACGCCGCAGGCGGGTGCTGCGGCGCACATGACCCAGGGGGCGTTAGGCAACCGTAACCTCACGTGACCGTGCTGGGCTTGGTCTGATGGTTATGGTGCAGCCATGGTGACCCCCGCACCGCCGAGCGCCCGGGCCGCTGGAGGCGGCCCACCCCTCGTGGAGATGGCCGGGGTCAACAAGTGGTTCGGCGACCTGCACGTGCTGTGCGACATCGATCTCACCATCACTCGCGGTGAGGTGGTGGTCGTGATAGGTCCGTCAGGGTCGGGCAAGTCCACGCTCTGTCGCTGCATCAACCGGCTGGAGCCGATCCAGCAGGGCTCGATCGCGATCGACGGCAAGACTCTTCCCGAGGAGGGCAAGGATCTCGCTCGCCTGCGCAGCGAGGTCGGCATGGTGTTCCAGAGCTTCAACCTCTTCGCGCACAAGACCATCCTCGACAACGTGACCTTGGGCCCGATCAGGGTGCGCAAGCAATCCAAGGAGCAGGCGCGTAAGCGGGCCAAGGAGTTGCTGGACCGCGTCGGAATCGGCACACAGGCGGACAAGTTCCCGGCGCAGCTGTCCGGCGGGCAGCAACAGCGGGCGGCAATCGCCCGAGCGCTCGCGATGGAACCCAAAGTCATGATGTTTGACGAGCCGACCTCAGCGCTGGACCCGGAGATGATCAACGAGGTCCTCGAGGTGATGGTCCAGCTCGCCAAGGACGGCATGACGATGGTCGTGATCACTCACGAGATGGGGTTTGCCCGGCGCGCAGCGAACCGGGTCGTGTTCATGGACGGCGGTTACATCGTCGAAGAAGCAAGTCCGGAGCAGTTCTTCACCAACCCGACCAGCGACCGGGCCAAGAGCTTCCTTTCCAAGATCCTGACCCACTGAGTCTTCTGGGCCCGTCCCAACCGGTTCGGTGCCCACCAAGTGAAAACAGGTAACACCTACTAGGAGGACCGTTCATGCGAGTTCGACACTTCGCCGCGGCAGCGGCGTTCACCCTGCTCGTCGCCGGATGCGGCGGCAGCGATGCCGGCAACGAGGCCGAGGAGGAGGGCTCCGCCGCACCAACAGTCGCTGAGGACGTGAGCTTCGACGAGGGCACGACAATGTTCGAGCTCAACGAAGCCGGCGAGCTCCGCGTCGGCACCAAGTTCGACCAGCCGGGGTTCGGGCTGCTGAACCCGACCACGAACCAGCCTGAAGGCTTCGACGTGGAGATCGCCTACATGATCGCTGCGGCACTCGGCATCCCGGAGGACGGAGTGACCTTCACCGAGTCGGTGTCGGCCAACCGCGAGCCGTTCATCCAGAACGACACGGTGGACATCGTCGTGGCCACGTACACGATCAATGACACCCGCAAAACTCTGGTGTCCTTCGCTGGACCGTACTACGTCGCGGGCCAGGACATCATGGTCGCCGCTGGTAACCCGGAAGGCATCACGGGTCCGGACGACCTGGCGGGCAAGACTGTCTGCTCGGTCGAGGGTTCGACGCCTGCTGAGAACATCCGGACGAACTACCCGGAGGTCAACCTAATCACCACGGACGTCTATTCGAAGTGTGCCGACCAGCTGAAGAACAGTGGCGAAAGTGGCGTCGTCGCGGTGACAACGGACAACGTGATCCTCACCGCCTTCGTCGCCACCGATCCGGAGAGTTTCGAACTGGTGGGCAACCCGTTCACCGAGGAGCCCTACGGCATCGGTCTCGCTCTGGACGATGACGACTTCCGGGACTTCATCAACGACGTCCTGGAAGAGGCCTACGAGAGTGGCGCCTGGGCTG
>JALZIX010000309.1 GCA_030860025.1 Actinomycetota bacterium | reverse complement strand
CAGGGCATCCTGGACAACCCGACCAGGCAGCGCGAGATCGTCAAGGAGGAGCTCGCCGAGATCGCCGAGAAGCACGGCGACGAGCGGCGGACGAAGTTCATCTCGTACGACGGTGATGCCTCGATGGAGGACCTCATCGCCGAGGAGGAGGTGGTCATCACGATCACCCGGACGGGGTACGCCAAGCGCACCAAGTCCGACCTCTACCGGTCCCAGCGCCGCGGCGGCAAGGGCGTGATGGGGGCCGGGCTGAAGACCGACGACATCGTCGCGCACTTCTTCGTGGGCTCGACCCACAACTGGATCCTGTTCTTCACCAACAAGGGCCGGATTTACCGGTGCAAGGCATACGAGTTGCCGGAGGCCAACCGCAACGCCCGTGGGCAGCACGTCGCCAACATCCTGGCCTTCCAGCCCGATGAGCAGATCGCCCAGGTCATCCAGATCAGGGACTACTCGGTCGCGCCGTACCTCGTGCTGGCCACCCGAGCCGGACTGGTCAAGAAGACCGAGCTCTTCGCGTTCGACACCAACCGCACTGGCGGGGTCATCGCGATCAACCTGCGCGAGGGCGACGAGGTCGTCGGTGCCGCGCTGATCAGGCCGGACGACGACCTGCTGCTGGTCAGCCGTAAGGCACAGTCGATCCGGTTCAAGGCCGACGACGAGACGCTGCGCCCGATGGGTCGGGCCACGTCCGGGGTGATCGGGATGCGCTTCACCGAGGCCGACGAACTGCTGGCCATGGAGGTGGTCCGGGAAGGCGTCGACGTCCTGGTCGCCACCGAGAACGGGTACGCCAAGCGGACCGGCATCGAGCACTATCCACGGCAGGGTCGCGGCGGTCGAGGTGTGCTCACCGCAGACCCGAAGTCCCGCAAGGGGATCCTGGTCGGCGCGTTGGCCGTGAACCTCGAGGACGAGTTGTACGCCATCACCTCCGGGGGCGGCGTCATCCGTACCCCGGTCAAGGGCGTCCGGCACAACAAGGACCGGGCGACGATGGGCGTCAAGCTGATGAACCTCGGCGAGGAGGTCACGATCGTCGCGATCGCCCGGGTGACCGAGGACGAGACGAACGGGGATACCCCGGCGGGCTGAGGCACCCGCCATAACCCGAGTTGATCATCGGAATGTGGTGGGGTTTTCGCGGTCGCCGGCCGATTAAACCCGCCGAATTCCGATGATCAACTGCGCTCGGGCCGACGGAACAGGCGCCAGCGGCGTCGGCTTGGGAGCTTGGGCTGGGGCTGAGCTTCTGTCGCTGGCTCGGCCTGCTTCCGCCGAATCGGCAACGACGTAGGCGCAGCCCGCCGCTCTCGCCACCTCGCTACTACCTGCTCAGGCTTGACCGGTAGCAGCACGACCCGAGGCCCCGCGATGCCCGTGCGGATGGCGGCGACGATCCGCGCGTTGAGGTCGTCCACCAAGCCGCGCACCTCGGCTTCGGACCGCTTGGTCGCCGCCAGGTCATCGATGAGCTCGACCTCCTTGCGCAGACCCAGCGAGGGCGGGAGAAAGGTCAGCCTCTCGCGCTCGAGTTTGGCCGTCACCCACCAGAGTTCGTCATCGGGCTTCCCGGCCCCCGGGATCGGCTTACCCGTACCAGGCAGGTCGGCGAATGCGCCGCGTTCCTCAGCCTCGCGGATCGCCTTGTCCACCCAGGTCTCAAAGCTCATGCCCTCCGGCTTCCGCTGTGTCACAGGGGACCCCTCCTTGTGAAACCTTTCACAAGTTATGATGCCAAGCCACGCAACCCCCGTCAACGCCCCATCGTCATGGCCGTTATGCGCATAACGTCCCGCTCCAGGCCCCGTGTCCGGGTGGTTATGCGCATAACGTCCCGTGTGGGGAGGGATCAGTCCCCGCGGGCAGATTCTGTCGAGGCGTCGGTGTGCTCCTCGTCGTCGTGGCCGCGCAGTCGGCGGCGCTCGTCGGCATAACGCAGCGTCTCGAAACCCACCAGCGCCGCCACGACGGCGGTCAGTACGGCCAATGTCACCAACGAGGGCAAGGCGGCGACGGCGGGAATCGCCGCCAACAGAATTCCGACGGTGCCCAGCCGTGGCCATTCCACGATGCCGGTGATCCGCAGCCGGAAGCCGATGTGTCCGAGCAGGAACAGCGCGACCCCGCCGTACAACGCCGCGAGCGGCACTCCGTACAGCGGGTCGACCCACGAGTGCCCGTCGTCTCCGCCGACGTAGCCCAGCACCTTCTTGAGCCCCAGAGACAGCAGGATGACGCCGGCGATCATCGGCAGATGCAGATAGCTGTAGCCGTCCCGGGCCAGCCGGGCCCGCTGCTCGCCATCGGCCGCGGCCAGCGCATGCTCGCAGTGCAAGGACGCAACATCGAAGTAGTCCCACCACAGCCCGGCCGACAGCGCCAACCCAAGGGCAGAGGCGAAGACGATCGGCCAGGAAATCGGCAGTTCGGTAACCCCGATCCCGATCGAGACGATGGACTCGCCCAGCGCGACGATGATGATCAGCCCGTGCCGTTCGGCGAAGTGCCCGGCCGAGTGCACCCGCCAGCCACTGGCTCCGGCCAGCTGCGTGCCGACATAGTCCGCCAGCAGTGCGGTCGCCCACATCGCGGTCTGGGCCGGCCCCTGCAGTTGCGAAGCGACCAGCAGGAACGAGGTACCCAGAATCGCCGACGGGGCGAACTTCAGGACCTGGCGGCGCAGGACCGGGTCACCGCGGCTGATCGCCAGGAACAGGCAAAGGTGCGCCACCCGTACGACGAAGTACCCGGCAGCGAACACGACCGGACCGGACAGCCCACCGGGCAGATCGTCGAAGGATTCCGGAATCGTCAAGGCCAGCACGAACATCGCCCCCATGGCGCCGAACATCGCCAGCCGGATCACGCCCTCGTCGGCGCGGACGACGTTGCCCAGCCAGGCGTACCCGACCCAGCACCACCACAAAACGGACAGGATCAGCATCCCGCGCAGAACGCCTTCCCCATTCGGCTGATCGGCCATCAAGGCCGTCACCTGAGTCAGGGCGAAGACGAAGACGAGGTCGAAGAAGAGCTCGAGGGGAGTCACCGTGGCCCGCTCGGTGACCGCCTGCATCCGCGCCCGGCCACCCCCGCCGGCAGTTCCCGTCACGACCGGAACATATCGCCGTCCGCGGGAGCCGGGGTACGCCCTGTGCGAACGAAACCAGCCTCCGTACGGTCGAGGGCGACGTTCATCCGCCAACGGGTCACGTAGTGCATTGCCGGCTCACCGACCAGCTCGCTGAACCGGGCCGCGAACGCCGAACGTGACATCGCCAACTCGTCGGCCAGCGTTGCCAGCGTCCACTCCCGGGCCGGGTCGCGGTGGATCAGCGAGATCGCGGACCCGATCTGCGGGTCTGCCAAGGCCCCGAGCCAGCCGGTCTGCGCGGCCGGATCGGTCTCGATCCAGGTACGGATTGCCTGGATCACCAGGATATCGGCCAGCCGGGTGATCACCGCCTCACCGCCCGGGCGCGACTCGCGCGCCTCGGCGGCCAGCAGCGAGAGCGTGGTGTGCATCCGGTCGGGGTACGGCGAGCCCGACGACTCGGTGTGAATGATCGCCGGCAACACCTCGACCAGGTTGCGCGCTGCGGGATGGTCGAAGCGAACCGCCCCGCAGATCATGTTCGTACGCGCGCCCTCGCCGCCGTACCGCAGGACTTCATACCGGTCGCTGACCGACTCTCGTTCCAGATCGAGGATCCCCGGCGCAGCCACGCCCGGCTCACTGCGCAGGACATGCCCCGCACCACGAGGTTTGGTGCGAGCCATCGGCGAGCTGGTTGCTAGCCGGTGCGGTCCTGTACGTGCTCGGGACCATCCTCGTGACGATCGCCGCCAACGTCCCGCGCAACGACGCCCTGGCGCAGCTGGATCCCGCCGATCCGGCTGCGGCGCGGCATTGGGGAACCTTCGTCTCGGTCTGGACCGCCTGGAATCACGTACGGGTACTGGCTTCGTTGGGCGCGGCGGCCCTGCTGACCGTCGCGCTGATGCAGTCCTAGCCGCCGCCCTGTCGCTAGCGGAATATGGTCGCAGGCATGGATGACGACATACTCCAGAAC
>JALZIX010000109.1 GCA_030860025.1 Actinomycetota bacterium | reverse complement strand
ACGAAGCCGCCGGTGATGAAGATCCAGGTGGCCACCGACGCCGATACGCAGACGCCAAGTAGCGCGACCGAGCCCCAGGTCCGTTCCCTTGGCAGGACCGGCCAGGATCCCTCGACCGCAGCCCGCGTGCCCTCGTCCAGCGTGGTCACAGCCACCACCACCCAGCGAGAAGCATGACCACAGGGAGAGCGACGGTCACGATCAGGAGCGTCAGGTAATCGCGCCGATCGAGGGGTTCGGTGAGGTGGTCGGCCTCAGCAACAAGCCCGATGCGCTCCTCGAGCTCGGACTCGAGCCTTGGGTCGTAGCGCAGTTCTCGCACGTGATCCTCCGATCATCGGCTTCTGCGCTGAATGCTCCAAGTTCGGTGCGAGTTGCGCTATCGATCCTCTGGTCCAACCCTGGGCCGTCTCTTCGTACGCCAGTACAAGGCACTTTCGTCGCGCAACGCGATCAGTGAGCTACCAGCGAACGTAGTGCGCAAGCGGCAGTGGGCGGTGTTGCGCCGGCGGTAGTCGGTCGATGGTCACCAAGCCTGGTGGGGCGTTGAGAACATCCGGAACGCGATTGGTGATGATGCTGCCGGTGAGCGCTCGGGTGGAGTAACCAACGTTCGCCAGACGCACATCTGCCGGCGCACCGTGTACCAGCCACTCGTTCATATCCACGTCGGTAACCGGGTCATACACCCGCCCGGTCATCTCGAAGTCCACGGTTGACCCCTCGCCGGTGCGGACGCGCCCGGCTTCGACCAGCCCGATGACCCGGCCTGCGGGGACTACCGCCCCGAGCGCTTCGGATCGCACGTCGCCGACCGCAGCGATCGGCCTCACACTGACCTGCGTTGCCTCGACGGTCAGTCCGAGGTCGGCGACGAGCGCATGCAGCGTGTTCACGACGGTCGGGGAGTACCAGCCGCCATTGCTGGCAGCCAGGTCAAGCTCCTCGGGCTTCCGTCCGATGTAGAACTCTCGCGCGACCTCGGGCCCGAAATCGTCCATGTTCCACTGGGCTCTACCCTCGACCGATTCGACCGTCAGCATGCTTCCGGCGACTGCGCTGACCTGCTTCACCCAGTACACGTCCTGGATGCCAGAGCCGACGAGGGTCACCCCGTTGCGCTTGGCGATCTCGTCGAGTTCTGCGGACTGCGACGGCGACGTCAACCACGGGTACAACGACTCTTCCTCGATGGTCAACACGTTGACGCGGTGCTCTAGGCAGATCCGAAAGTGCTCATACATGGCCGCCACGAGGCTGCCGACACTCACGATGGCGATGTCGGGCGATTGCCGGGCGAGCAGCGCGGCTGGATCGTCTTCGACGATCACCCCGATGTCCCGGTCGAGACCCGCGACCTGGCCCAGATCGCGGCCGACCTTCGTCGCGCTGCGCGCGAGGGCTCCGACGATTTCGACGCCCTTCTGCAGCAGCATCGGCGTGATCAGCGCACCCATCGAGCCCACGCCGTAGATGATCGCCCGAATAGGTCGCATACCGGGTTATGTCAGCACCTGATCGGTCGCTGCACAACTGGGCGAAGGTCAGAGATGGTTGATCCGGGCCCGTACCGGCGCACTACCGAGGTGACACTTACTCAACGACCGCGACTACTCGAGGACGTTGAGCACCTGCATCGCCAGCCAGAGCTCGGCGACGTCACCGGTGCTATTGAGCTTTCGTCCGGTCAGCTCTTCGATCCGCCGGATTCGGTAGACCAGCGTCTGCTTGTGTACGTACAACTCCTCGGCTGCGCGCTGCCAGCTCCGGTTGTGCCGTAGGAAGCTTTGCAGGGAAGCCAGCAGAGCCGTGCCATGAGCGGCGTCGTAGCTGAGCAGGGGACCTAGGACGCGGTCGACGCCGGCGCGGGCCTCGGCAAGGGACCGTGGGCCGAAAAGGCAGGTCTCCACACCGTAGCGGCCCACGCGCGTACCGCTGCCGACAGCAGACTCAAGCGCCCAACGGGCTTCGCGGGTCGCCCCAGCCACCCTCTCCAGGCCGCGGAATCGGTCACTGAGGCCGATCTGGACCTGGTCATCGAACATCCCGAGGACCTCCGCGACCACCGACTCGTCGGCGGGAAGCATCACATAGAGCACGTCGTTACGCCGAAGCAGGAGGTTCGGGATGCCGCGCTCGGCCAACGCGTAGTGCAGATCGCTGCTGCGCTGGAGCCCACCCTCGCTGGACAGGGCAAGGACCGTCAGCTGGATGCCACCCAGGCGGTGAGCCCGTAACTGGGAGACCGCCAAGTCCGGCGAGATGCGTACGTCAACCAAGGCTGCGAAGGTCTCGCTCCCCAGACGGTGCAACTCCTCACGTGAGGCACACAGACGCTCAACTTCGAGGGCGCCGACAGTCGCGGCATGCTGCAGGAGCGCGAACGGTGGTGGACCGTCCGCGGTGTACGGGACGGCTAGAAGTGACGCCGGACGCCGCGCGGGCACCGGGACGATGAGCAGCGCCGCTCCGTCGAGATCAGAGCGGATGATGCCCGGCAGCGGCCCACTGTGGGCGTGCACTTCGCGCAGGAACGCCTCTTGGACCGATTTCGGCAGCGGGGCGGTGTCGGCAAAAATGCTGGTGCCCAGCTCGTTGACGCAGATCCACAGCCGGCAGCCGAGCTCTTTGCCGACCCGCGCCAGCAGATCCCCCGGCTTCGCATTCTCCGCGGCCGCCGCCCGGACCTGATCATAGATCCGCACCGCCTTGATCAGCCGGGTGTGCTCCTGCTCATGACTGGACGCCGCCACGGCACGGCTGATCTGGATGAAAGGGATCTCGTACGCGGTCAACAAGAGCGGCAGGCCGTGCTTCTCCGCGGCACTGAGCATCTCGGGTGCCAGCGGAGGAGCAACCATGTCCTCGGCAATAGCCACGCCGGTGACGCCCACCCGCGCCAGGTTCTCGACGTAGGCAACCTGCTTGCACGGCTCTGGCGGGATGCCCAGCCCCGTCGTCATGACCAGGTCGCCCTCGCCCAACCACTCCCAGGGGCAGGGTCCCTCGATCGAGTGGGCCCACGTGATGATCCCCTCCGCGCCCGACCAGCCGGCGTGGATCCGGGTACGCAGATATGGAATGTCGGTGAGCTGGCGCACCGTGAGGGGCATGGCGGTCGGGGCGCCGGACCAGCCGATGTGGTCCTGTTTCCCCTCCTCCTCTCAGACCGTACGGTCGATTTCATACCATCACCCAAGGCGTCCCGGCGGGATTCGTGTCGGATCAACTTGCGGCTGGATGATCGATCTCCGCAAACTTTGGGCATGCGCGTGCACCCTTCCCCTAGCAGCCGATGACCGTCCTCGCGCGGTTCCCGGCGCGCCCTTCCACCTCGGTGGCACGCAGCTCCTTCTGGCTACAGCAGGCCTTGCCGGCGGATCCGGTGAGTTCTCGCCCCCCGCTGACCGGCGACGTGGACGCTGATGTGTGCATTGTCGGTGCCGGCTTCACCGGTCTCTGGACGGCCCTGGAGGTGAAACGGCTGGCGCCTTCGGCCCGGGTAGTGCTGCTCGAAGCCGATGTGTGCGGATCCGGCGCCAGTGGCCGCAACGGCGGGTTCGTGATGACCTGGTGGTCGAAGTTCCTCTCACTGTCGAAGCTGTGCGGACCCGAGGCGGCCCTGAAGCTGGCCATGCGCGCCGAACGCGCGGTTGACGAGATCGGCACCTTCTGTCAGCAGCACGGAATCGATGCCGACTTTCGGCAGGGAGGCTGGCTGTGGACGGCGACAAGCCGTGCGCAAATCGATGCCTGGCAGGAGACGGTGGTAGCGCTAGCCGCCGTGGGGGCCACCCCGTTCGAAGATCTGAGCTCAAGTGAGGTGGCCATTCGTGCCGGCAGCCCGATCCACCTCGCCGGCATCCTCGATCCCAAGGCTGCAATCGTTCAGCCGGCGATGCTGGTGCGTGGAATGGCTTGCGTCGCTGATCGAGCGGGGGTCGAAATCTATGAACAGAGCCCAGTGGTCGAGATTCGTCAGGAAGCGGTGGCGCACGTCCAGACGGCCGGTGGGACAGTCAGGGCACGGCGGGTCGCGCTGACCCTCAACGGGTGGGCAGCCGCGATCGCTGAGTTACGCCGGGCGCTGGTCGTGGTGTCGAGCGACATGATCGCCACCGAGCCGGTGCCGCAGCGTCTACGTGATATCGGCTGGACTGCTGACCTGGCGGTCTCCGATTCACGGCGGCTCGTCAACTACTACCGCCAGTCGACCGATCATCGCGTGATCTTCGGCAAGGGGGGCGGCAGTTTGGCGATGGGTGGTCGAGTAGGACCGCGCTTCGACGGCGTTTCGGCCCGAGCTGCGGAGGTGCGCGCCAGTTTCGAGCGCGCCTACCCAGCATTGTGGGACGTCCCCACTGCGATGACTTGGAGAGGGCCGATCGACTACTCGGTGACGGCGCTCCCATTCGTCGCCCCGCTGCACGACGCACCCAACGTGCTCGTGGCTGCAGGTTTCTCCGGAAACGGCGTGGGACCCTCGTACCTGGTCGGTCAGGTGTTGGCATCCCTAGCCGTCGGGGAAGCTGACCCGGACTGGCCGAAGCAACTCACTCGTATGCCGGGGAGCCGGATGCCACCGGAACCCTTCCGGCATGGTGGCGGACTGCTGGTGCGGGCTGCCCTCACGCGTAAGGAGAAGGTCGAAGACCTCGGCCGCAAGCCCAGCGCACTCATCCGCGCAGTCGCCGACCTGGATCCCACCGCCTTCGTCGACCGAGGCAACGGGGTTGCCGATAGCGGTTCGTTTCGCCGTTTACGGAGTAGCTGGATCCAGTGAGGGTGAGTCGTCGGTTGGCCGCATGACGCGGCGGTCCCCTTTCGGCTGATCGTTCAGGTCGAAGTTGAGCAACTTGGGTTCGGTGAAACTGTCGAGGAACCACTGCGACAACTCGCGGCCCACCCCGCTGCTCTTACCCCCGCCGAACGGGGCAAGTTGGTCCCAGTAGTTGGTGCTCTCATTGATGTTGACCGTGCCGTGGTGCAGGGCCTCCCCGACGCGCCATGCGGTCGCAAGGTCACGGGTGTAGATGGACGCGTTGAGCGCAAGCTCAGAACTGTTGGCAATCTCGACAGCCTGCTGTGCAGAGGAGACCTTGATGATCGGCGCTACCGGCCCAAAGGTCTCATGCTTGGCGATCTCCATCTGCGGGGTCACCCCGGTGAGGATCGTGGGGGGATAGAAGACGCCGTTCGGTTCGCCGAATTGGTTGACCTCCGCCCCCTGGCGACGGGCGTCTGCAACGTGCTCCACGACCTTCGCCACGGCGCCCTCATTGCACATGGGGCCCATGTCGGTGCTTTCGTCGGTCGGATCCCCGACCCGCAACTCGGCCGTCCGCGCCATGAGCTTTTCAACGAACTCGTCGTGGATGTCCTCATGCACCAAGATCCGCTCGGCGGAGGTGCAGACCTGGCCGGCCAGGTAGAAGCACCCGAGAACGGCACCTTCGACGGCGGCGTCGATGTCGGCGTCGGCCAGAACGATCTGCGGCCCATCGCCGCCCAGCTCGAGCAGCTGGCGCTTGAGCCCCGCCCGCTGCGCGATCTTCTTGCCGGTGGCCGTAGAACCGGTGAAGAAGATGCCGTCCACGGCCTCGTGCTCCACGAGGGCGGCCCCCACCTGCCCGTGGCCCTGAACCAGATTCACGACGCCGGGGGGGAATCCCGCCTCGGCGAACAACGACGCGAGAATGGCGCAACTGATCGGCGTCCATTCCGACGGCTTCCAGACGACCGTGTTGCCGGCAGCGATCGCATGCGCGATGGCAATCGAGGATATGTCGGTGGGGAAGTTGTACGGAGTTATGACGGCGATGACACCGATCGGGCGGTGGGTGAGCACGAGCCGCTTGTTGTTGGACCGCTCTTGGGTCGATGGCAAGGACATGCCTCGATGCCGCAGGACCTCTTCGGCCGCCTTCTGGTAACAGGGTCCGGTGTATTCGAAGAGTTCCTCACGCGTCTCGTTGATCGTCTTGCCCGTTTCCAGTGTGATCATCTGCGCGATCTCTTCGCCGTGGTCGGCGATGATCGAACTCATGCCACGGAGGAGTTCCACCCGCTCGACGAGCGACAACGCGGCCCATGCCGGTTGCGCCTGCTTGGCGGCAAGGACCGCGCGATCGACGTCCTCGTTGCTGGATTCCTTGAGTTCGGAGATCACCTTTCCCGACCACGCCGACTTGACCGCCATCGTCTCGCCGTGACCGGTCAACCACTCGCCGCCGATCAACGCACCGGTCGGCAACTCTTGGGATAGGGCCATGTTGCAACCTCCAGTCATACGGTGCGAAGGAGCCTAGCCAGCGTGTTCAGCCGCGGGAACCGAGCAGTCGACGTAAATCGACGCAAGCATTCATGCGATCGCACGAAATGCACCAGACGAGAACGAACGCCGGCCGTCTTAATGATTGCTCGACCCCACCGACGAATGCGAGCGCCGCCAGGCCGGTAGCAGCGGTCACAGGTTCTTGCGCGCGAAGGACGTCGCCGCCAGACCCCAGACCATCGCCACCCACACCGCGGCCCACGCGAGGTAGGTGGCGGTCAACGGCGCCACGCTCAGGAACGGAAAAGCCTCGCCCTCCGCCCCGCCGAACACGACGAGCGCCGACGGGTCCTGAAGCGCGCGCATCGCCCCACGCCACAGTCCGTCGGTGGGCAGGAGCATCCGAGACACTGCGCCGACACGGGCAACGGCATCGTTGCCGAGGGATCCACCGATGGCACCGACCACGCCGGCGATCCAGGTGGCGCCGAACAGGCCAACTGCGACGACGCCGGAGGCCATCGGCGAGATGGCTGTGGACAGCAGCAAGGCGAGGGTGAGCAGCACGACGGTCTGCGCCGCGAGGAGCGCGAGCGCGAGCGTTGGCTGAGGTGGCCAGTAGTCCACTGTCGCCCATACCACGAGGCATTGGGCCAGGCCGGCGAGGACGACGAAGCTGGTCCCGAAGGCCACCAGCCCCAGCCACTTGCCCAGCAGTACGGCGGAGCGACGGATCGGCCGAGCCAGCACGGCCAGCGCGATCCCTGACTCCGTCTCGCCTGAAAGCGTGGGGCCGGCAAGGAAGGCGGTGCCCAGGGCAGCGATCAGGCTGAGGCCGAACATGACCAGGTTGAGCAAGATGGAGGCGGTCAGCCTTGCCTCTCCGCTGGTCAGCGCGCTGGCGCCCGACTCCGCCGCCAGGCGGGAGAACCCCCAGCCGCTCAGCCCCAGCAGCAACAGGGTGAGCACCGCGAGGGCGAGCACCACGCGCCGGCGGGACGCCTCGCGCAGGGTGAGCGCAGCGATGGTCAGCACTGTGCGGGCAGTCGTCACTGTTTGCCCGCCCCGCCCGCGCCGCCTACGCCGTCCGCGCCGCCCCCGCTGCCTTCCCGCAGGATGCCGAGAAGGCGATCCTCCAGGCTGATTCGCGCGGGCTCGACGGCGTGCACCCGCGCACCCAGGGCGATCAGGTCTCGCACCAAGTCGGGTACGGCGGTTCCGTCGTCGTCGGCCGGCAGGGCCACGGTGAACCAGTCGCCGGCCCGTTCGACGTCACCGGTGGCAGCCAGCCGCGCCTCCGCCGCCGTCGAGAGGTCGCCCAGCTGCAGGCGGAGCTCGCGTCGACCGAGCAGCTCGGCGAGGGTGCCGGATGCGGCCACTCGTCCCCGGTCGAGAATGATCGCCCGGTCGCAGACCCGCTCGACCTCGCCGATCAGGTGTGAGTTGAGCAGCACTGCGACACCCCGCGACTTCAACTCCAGCACGATGTCGCGCACGTCGGCACGCCCGAGCGGATCCAGCGCGCTGGTCGGTTCGTCCATGATGACGAGCTCCGGGCGGGCCACCAGGGCGACCGCGAGCCCGAGGCGCTGCTGCATCCCCTTCGAGAAACCGCCCACGCGATCGCCGGCGCGTTCAGCCAGGCCCACAAGGGACAGGCAGTCACGCTGTTCCGCCGCGGGCACACCGACCCCCGACAGCCGTACGTGGAGCACCAGCACCTCGGCCGCGCTGAGCCACGGCTGGTACCGGAAGAGTTCTGGCAGGTAGCCAACGCGGGCGCGCGCGGTGTGATCGGTCGCGGGCCGCCCGAGGAGCATGGCCTCTCCCGCATCGGGGCGGACCAGGCCGAGGAGCATCTTGATCACTGTGGACTTGCCGGCCCCGTTCGGACCGAGCAGCCCAACCACCTGGCCGCGGCCCACCTCCAAGGACACGTCGTTGACTGCCGGCTGCCGGCCGTACCGCTTGCGCAGGCCCGAGCACCAGACGGCCGGCGCCGGCGGCAGGCCCTCGACCAAGCGCGCCACCGCCCGAAGCGGAGCGGCGCTCTCAGCGGAGGTGTCCTCGGTGGCGGCGTCCTGGGTGGCGGTGGGGTCAGTAGCGGTGGGATCGGCGGCGGTGTTCAGCGCAGGTTCCCGGCGATCGACAGGACCTCGTCACCGTCCAGCGAACCGGCCACCGCGGTCACCATTCCGTCCTCCACCCACACGACGGCCGTGAACGTACCGTCGCGGCTGGCCAGCATGGTGGCCGGCTCTCCGTTCACTTCCGCCGGCGAAGTGCTGACCTCCTCGGCAGGCACGGGTAGCGGCAGGGTGGAGCCGTCCGCGGTGAACGTGCGCAGCTGCGCCGCGACGTCGTCGGGCAGGCCGGGGAGCGAGAGCAGGTAGTGGCGCACCGTCTCGAACGGCAGGCCAGAGGAGTACCCCGTTGGCGCGACTGCTCGTCCCACGACGAGGGCGGGCACGCCGGCCGAGGACAACCAGACCTGAGCCACGCCCGGGCCCGCGTCCAGCCGGAGCTGACTCCCGTCCATACCTGGCGGGAGAGGTGGCAACGCCTCCCCGGCTTCGGCGGCGGCCTGGGCGGCGCGGTCTGCCGAGAAGGTGAAAGTGACGCTCACCTCGCCGCCCACCTGGTAGACCGGCTCGCCGGTGACTCCCTGGGGCAGAGCAGTCACCTCCGGCACGTCAAGACCGGTCTCCGCTGCCGCGGCCGCCGCGTCAGCGACCTCGTGCGGCTCGTCGCCGCCGGTCACCTCGACATCGCCATACGCGCTCAGGTCGGGCAGGGCGATGAGGTCTGCGGCGGTGATGCTGACCGGAGCGATCTGGTCGGTCCGGAAGATCTGGAACCAGTCGTTGGCAGCAGCGGTGCCGGCGCCGGCCAGGACGACGCCGACGGCGAGCGCCGCGACGACGGGACGGCGCAGGAACGCGCGGGATGCACCGGCGCGGCGTGGCGCCGCTACACGAGCGGGATCCGGGGCGTCGGTTGCCGCTGCCAGGCGCTGCCACGCGGCGTCGACGTCGACGTACGTGCTGCCGGTAGTCGCCAGTGCGGCATCGACGAGAACGGCGTCCTGGCGCATGGCGGCCAGCCCGGCAAGGCACTGCGGGCAGTCGGCGACGTGCTGACGGTCGGAGTCGGCCACTCCAGCAGGCTCGTCGAGCAGCCGGCGCAGCACGCCTTCAGTCGGATGACGCATGACGGTTCAACTCCTTGCGTAGGGCGGATTCTGCGCGCCGCACCGTGGTGTCGACGCTGCCGGGGGACAAGTCAAGGGCCGCGGCGACGTCGGCGTAGCTCAGGCCGCTGTGCCGCAGCACGAGGGCCACAGCCTGCTTGCGCGGCAGCCGGGCCAGTGCGGCGCGCACGCGGCTGCGTTCCTCGAGCGTCACCACCGCCTCGGCGACGTCGGATACCACGGCGTCGTCGGCCGCGGCAGCGGTCTCCTCCCTGGAGGCGCGACGGCGCCCCGAACGGAGCAGGTTCAGCGCGGTGTGGGCGGCGGCGACGGAGAGCCAGCCGCCGGCGTCCCTCGCCGGCACCGACGAGTGACCGAAAGAGAGGAACACGTCCTGTGCGACGTCCTCGGCCTGGTCCCGCGACCCCAACACCCGGGCGGCCACGCCCACGACCCGCTGATAGTCGCGGCGGAAGATCTCGTCGAGGTCGGCGCGCACGGCACCTCGGGTCGAACCCGACACTGCCACGCGTTTCTCCCTCTCGTCCCGCCGCTGCGCGACACCGGCGACCGCCCGTGGAGCCGCGAGGACGGCCGCGGGCGCGGCTGATCCGGGTCGAACCAGGTCCATATCTCTACAGCACCGCCGGGATCAGAAATGTGACATCCGGCGTGACAGGTCAGGAGCCGGTTTCCGGTGGAGCCGCCTATCGGAATCGAACCGATGACCTGCTCATTACGAGTGAGCCGCTCTGCCGACTGAGCTAAGGCGGCGATGACGCCGTGCCGGTAGGCCGGCTCGACAAGCGTACGGCACCCGGGCCGGGCGGCCGCGCTCGGAGTTCAGCCACCTAGCAGTAGGCCGCGCAGGGCCAGGCCTATGCCGACAAGCAGAACGAGCGACGCGGTCAACATGGGCAGGGCAGCCATGATCCTGGCGGTTCGGCTCGGCGCTCCGACTCCGTCCGTGCGGGCGGCTCGTCGATCGAGACGGCCCCGTAGGCGTACGAGCAGTAGACCAGCAACGGTGAGCGTCACTGCCATCCCCAGCCCATAGGCGATGATCAGGAACACGCCGAAGATCGTTCGGCCCAAGGCAATGGA
>JALZIX010000089.1 GCA_030860025.1 Actinomycetota bacterium | reverse complement strand
GGACGCACTGGTCCGGCTCGCGTGGGGCATGCGGAGAACACCCGCACAACCGGCGCCGCGTTACGACGAGGGCTGGACGGTCGCGGACTGTCGACGATCAAGCAGCGTCTTGGGCTGGGCAGTGCGCCGGCCGCCAAAGCTCGCCCGGAACCCGCCCTTCCGGCCACCGCCAGGGCCGAGGAACTTTCGGCCGAGCCCGCCCAGATGCTCGGCGACGAGGGGCTGTTCACGGTGGATCCGGCCGCGCCGGCGGTGATCGAGCGGGCGCCGGAGAAGGAGCACGCGAAGCGGCCGGGACCAGCTTTGGGCCTCGGTTAGGGAGCGGCCACCCATTCCTCCTCGCCGTCGGCGAAGACCTGGCGCTTCCAGATCGGTAGCCGGGCCTTGACCTCCTCGACCAACTGACGGCAGGCCTCGAAGGCTTCGCCGCGGTGGGCAGCGCTGACCGCCGCGGCTAGAGCCACATCGCCCACGGCCAGCATGCCGATCCGGTGCGAGATCGCGACCGCGTGCACCTTTGGCAGGGCGGCGATCTCGGTCGCGATCTCGGCGATCAGCTCTTCCGCAGAAGGATGGCCCACGTACTCGAGATGGGTGACGTTCCGGCCGTGGTCGTGATCGCGGACGACGCCGCCGAAGGCGACTATGGCCCCCGCCCCGGATCTGGACACCAGGTCCTCGTGCTCGGCGACGGAGATCGGTTCCGAACTGATTGCCGCCCGCGCGGGCGCAGCAGAGGTCTTGGTCACCGGCCAAATGTAGCCGCGCGGGTTGTGGTCTCGGTGATCTTGACGAAAATGTCGGTTCGCAGGCCCGAATCGCCCCCTGAACCGACATTTTCGTCAAGATCACGGGTGGGGATGGGTGCCCCGCGGGTAGTCGAGGTCGGTCGGATCGGCGACGTCGGCGCACTCCACCTCAGTGACCTCGTGCGCGGCCAGGTAGTCCCGCGCACCCTGGTCACCGGTCGCGGATTCGGCCGCCCCCGCCCAGTGCGCGTGCCCCAAGAGAACCGGATGGCCGCGTACTCCGTCGTACGTCGCCACCGCCAGCACATCAGGTGCGGTGTACGAGGCAACCCGCCGGATCGCGGCCGCCGTGATCCCGGGCAGGTCGACGAGGTGGACCAGCACCGCGTCGACGGCTTCGGGTCCGCGCAATTCATCGGGCAGGGCGGTCAAGGCGGCCAGGCCCGTCCGCAGCGACGAGCCCATCCCGGTGTCCCAGTCCGCGTTGTGCAGCACCACCGCATTCCCGAGATCCGCCCGGGAAGCGATCTCCTCGGCCGCAGCGCCCAGCACCACGAAGACCGGGTCGCAGAATGCCGCCACCAGCCGGTAGGCACGCTCGACCAGCAGGCTTCCCTCGTAGGGCACAAGGGCTTTCGGCATTCCGTAACGCCGCCCGGCGCCAGCCGCGAGCACCAGGCCGGCCACCCGTGGCCGTACCCACTCGCCGGCGTCCTCAGCGGGCATAGACCTCGACCTCATGCGCTTTCACGGTCGCCCAGACCTCGCTCCCGGGGCCGAGCCCGAGTTCGGCGAAGGCAGTCGCGGTGAGGTCAGCAGTCAGCGGAACCGGGCCGCTCAGATCGCAGCGCACCGCCGACCCATGCGGCGTCGCCGAAGCCACCCGGGCTGGCCAGACGTTGCGCGGGCTGCCGTGCGGTTCGGTCGGATAGATCGCCACCGCCTCCGGACGGATCGCGACGTACACCGATCCCTGCGCCGGGTCGGCGATGGCCACGGATGCACCCGAGTCCAATCGCACCTGCGTCCCTTCTGCGAAGCCGGCCAGCAGGGTCAGCCCGATCAACCTGGCCACGTAATCGGTACGTGGCCGTCGGGCCACCTCCCCCGGTTCTCCGGACTGTACGACCCGGCCATCCTCGATCACTGCCACCTCGTCGGCCAGGGCCATCGCATCGATCGGGTCATGCGAAACCAGGACTGTTGCACCCTTGTACTCCAACAGGTGCCGGCGCAGGTCCGCGCGTACCTCGAGCTTGGTACGGGCGTCCAGCGCCGCCAACGGTTCGTCGAGCAGAAGCAATTCCGGCTTCCCGATCAACGCTCGAGCCAGAGCAACCCGTTGGGCCTGCCCCCCGGACAGGTCACCCGGCTTGGCCTTCGCATAGTCACCGAGCCCAACCCGGTCCAGCCATCCACGAGCCGCCTGGCGGGCTTGCGCGTGAGGAACCCGTCTGGATCTGAGGCTGAAGGCAATGTTGTCCACAGTAGACAGATGGGGAAACAGGAGATAGTCCTGGAAGACCATTCCGATGGGCCGCTCGTAGGGCGGTACATGCCGGCCCCCGTGCGGATCGTCCAGGACCACCCCGTTCAGCAGGACGCGACCGGCGTCTGGTTGCAGCAGCCCAGCCAACACTCGCAGCACGGTCGACTTACCAGCGCCATTGGGTCCCAACAGCACGAGGACCTGACCTGGCTCGACTGCCAGGTCGACGTCCAGATGCAGCGAACCCCGCTGCACGACGACGTCCGCGGCCAGACTCATCGCCGGGTCAGCCAGCGTTCCCGCAGCAGCGCGAGGGTGGCCAGCGACACCGCCAGCAGGACCAGGCTCAACACGATCGCTGCCTCGGGGTCGCTCTGCAGCGCCAGGTACACCGCCAGTGGCATCGTCTGCGTCGTACCCGGGAAGTTCCCGGCAAAAGTGATCGTGGCCCCGAACTCGCCGAGTGCTCGCGCCCAGCACAACACGGCCCCGGCAGCGATCCCCGGAGCAACCAGCGGCAGGGTCACCCGGCGGAAGGTCGACCAGCCCCCGGCGCCGAGGGTCGCGGCGGCGTCTTCAAACCGCGCATCGGCAGCACGCAGAGCACCCTCGACGCTGATCACCAGGAAAGGCATCGCAACGAACGTCTGGGCGATCACCACGGCCGTCGTGGTGAAGGGCAGCGACAATCCGAACGTCTCATAGAGCCAGCCGCCGATGATTCCCCGGCGACCGAGAACGAGGAACAATGCGACACCGCCTACGACCGGCGGGAGCACCAGCGGCACCGTGACCAGAGCCCGCAGGATCGATCGGCCCCGGATGTTCGAGCGCGCGAGGACCCAGGCGATCGGGACGCCCAAGACCATCGCGACAGCCGTGGAGATGGTCGCTGTGATCAAGGACAGCCGCAACGCCTGGCCGACCTGCGGCTCGGCCAGGCGCTCCAACAGGTCCGGCCAGGGCGCGCGGATGAGCAGTCCGACCATCGGCAGGACCAGGAAGGCGATGCCCACCACGGCCGGCAGTAGCAGAGCCAACGGAATGCGTGCACCACCGCCAGTGGTTCTCCGCGCCCGGCGCGGGCGCCGCCGATTCGCCGACGGAGTGGGCGCCCGAGTGGGATCACCGAGAACTGCGGGCTCACTCACGGAATTCGAAATCCTGCCTCTTCAAAGGCCGCCGCACCGACATCGGAGAGGACGAACTCGATCCACGCCCGGGCGGCGTCCGGGTTGGGGGCTGCAGCGAGGGCGACGATCGGGTACGAGTTGACCGCTTCCTCGGCCTCCGGGAACTCGATTCCCTCGACGGACCCGCCTGCTGCGGTCACGTCGGTCACGTAGACCAGCGCGGCATCGACTTCCCCGAGTTCGACCTTGGTCAACGCGGCCCGGACATCCTCCTCGAGGCTGTCCACCGACGGTGTGATGCCGGCGGCTTGGAAGACTGTCTGGGCCGCTGCGCCGCACGGAGCCTCGGGCGCGCAGATCGCCAGGGTCAGATCCGGGTTCGCGAAATCGGCCAGACCAGTGATGCCGGCCGGATTGCCAGCGGGTACGGCGATCTCCAGAACGTTCTCGACGAACACCGCCGGTGCTCCGTGAGCGTTTCCGGCGGCGACCGCGACTTCCATCTGAGTGGTGTTCGCCGACGCGAAGACATCCGCCGGGGCGCCCTCGTTGATCTGCGTCGCCAAGCCTGAGCTGGGGCCGAAATTGAAGTAGTCGGTCATCTCCACGTTGCGATGCTCCGACTCGAACCGCCCCCCCAACTCGGTGAACACATCGGTGAGGGACGCAGCAGCGAACACGGTCAGGCTTCCGGAGAGCGTGTCGTCTCCGCCAGCGGCAGGAGCCTCGTCCCCGCCGCACGCGGTGAGACCGCACACCAGGGCAGCGAGCAGGGCAAGCGGCTGGCTTGGCTTCACAAGAGAATACTGTATCCGCAGACGCGGATCATCACGTCCCAAGATGCCGCGCAGGCGTGGCAATCCTGCCTTGGTACCTCCGTACCTGCGCAGTGAATCGACAGGGCCGCTTTCGGGTTTTACGGGACTTCGACGGTGACGTTCGTCGCCTTTACCGCGGCCACTGCCCGGCTGCCTGGCTCGAGCCCGAGTTCGTCGGCCGCCTCCCGCGACATCAACGACACCATTCGGTACGGGCCGCACTGTAGGTCTACCTGCGCCATGACCGTGTCACGCACGACCTTGGTCACGATCCCCGGCATCCGGTTGCGCGCGGACTGCAGCCGCGACGAACCGGCCTCAGGAGCATCGGCGAGTTCCCGCGCCAGCACCGCCAGGGCCTGGCCGTCCACCCGGGCCGGGCCGGACTTGGTTACCGCAACTTCCAGGCGGCCGCTGTCGATCCAGCGCCGAATGGTGTCATCGCTGACCCCGAGGACCGCGGCTGCCTCGCTGATCCGGTAGCTGGTGGGCACCGGCAAACGGTACCCGCGCAGCGCCACGGCCGTCGCCAGTCGCAAACTGCACGTTTCCGGAACCGGGATGGTGCATTTCGTGCCTCTCGGCGTACGGCGGCGTTAGATACTCGGCCCCGTTCGAGTCGATTTGTTGCCCTGCGGGCAACGTGCGGTCACGGAACGGTCATGCTGATTGCGCTCGGGCACACGCTCTGCGACGGTGACCGAATGCCTGCAACGCGTCTGTTCTCCGACCTACGTGTTGCGCCCGGGACAACCAGACACCACCGCTGGCTGAGGACAGAGGTACGGCTGAGGTGACCTTCTTCGATTTCCTACAGCGTCGCTATGACGACCTGATAGAGGTCGGCTTGGAACACATGCTCCTCGTCGGCGTCTCCGTGCTGCTGTCCACGGTGATCGGCGTGCTGATCGGAATCACGACGTACCGAACCGAGCGCCCGCGGGAGATCGCCCTCGCCGTGACCGGTTCCTTCTTGACCATCCCGTCCTTCGCCTTGTTCATCCTGATGATCCCGGTCACCGGCATCGGGTCGCCTCCGGTGATCGTGGCGCTGACGATGTACGGCCTGCTGCCGATCGTGCGCAACACCATCACCGGACTGCGCGAGGTGGACGTGGCCACGGTCGAGTCAGCGCAGGGCATGGGTATGGGTCGTGGCCAGCGCTTGTTCCGGATCGAGATGCCGTTGGCCTGGCCGGTCATCGTCGCCGGCATCCGAATCACCACCCTGATCCTGGTGGGCATCGCCACCATCGGTGCGATCGTGGACGGCCCCGGCTACGGGACCTTCATCTTCGACGGGCTGGCCCGGGTGGGTTCTCCGGCAGCAATCAACCTGGTGCTCAGCGGCATGTTGGGCGTCATCGTCATCGCCATCCTGTTCGACACCATCTTGGCCGTGCTGGGCAAACTGACTACCTCGCGAGGAATTCGATGACCGACACGTCGCTCACGCACACTACAGACACCGCCTCGACCGGGAGTGCGGCCGCCTCAGGCAAGATCATGATCAAGCTCGAGAACCTGGGCAAGCAGTACCCGAAGGAGCCCAAGCCGGCGGTCGACAACCTGACCCTGGAGATCCCCGAGGGCGAGATCGTCATCCTGGTCGGACCCTCCGGCTGCGGAAAGACCACCACGATGAAGATGATCAACCGGATCATCGAGCCCACCTCTGGGCGGATCATCCTCGACGGCGAGGACGTCACCCAGGCTGATCCCGACCAACTGCGCCGCAAGATCGGCTACGTCATTCAGCAGATCGGACTGTTCCCGCACATGACGATCGCGGAGAACATCGCGACCGTGCCCAAGCTGCTGGGATGGGACAAGAAGAAGATCGACGCCCGGATCGACGAGTTGCTCCAGACCGTGAGCATGGCACCGGAGACCTACCGCAACCGGTATCCCAAGCAGCTCTCCGGTGGACAGCGTCAGCGGGTCGGCGTGGCCCGAGCCCTGAGCGGTGACCCGGCCGTGATGCTCATGGACGAGCCGTTCGGCGCGATCGACCCGATCACCCGCGACCGGCTGCAGAACGAGTTCCTCCGCCTGCAGGCGCAGATCAAGAAGACCATCGTCTTCGTTACGCACGACATCGACGAGGCGATCAAGATGGGTGACCGCATCGCAATCTTGCGTGAGCACTCGCGCATCGCGCAGTACGACACCCCGGAGCGCATCCTCGTCGCCCCAGCTGACGACTTCGTCGCCGACTTCATCGGTCGCGGTGCCTCTCTGAAGCGGCTGAACCTCAGCCGAGTGCGTGACGTCGAGCTGCACGAGTGGCCGACAGCGCAGGAAGGAGCCAGCCGAGACGAGATCCACCGACTGCTGGAGAGCAGTGACAAGAGCGCCGTGCTGCTGCTCGACGCCCAGCGGCGTCCGGTGCAGTGGATCAACGCAGACCACCTGCGTCGCGCCGGCGACGGACAGGCGCTCGCAGCGAGCGGGCTGCCGCCCGATGCGGTGGTGCAGCCGCACGCCACCCTCAGTGACACGCTGAACGAGATGCTGACCGCCAACTACAGCTGCGCCATCGTGGTCGACTCCTCCCACGCCTATCAGGACATCGTCGACATCGACACGATCAATGAGGCGGTCCGCAGCATGCGCCACGCCGAACGCGGCCGACTGGCCGAGCAGGCCGCGGAGGAGCTGGTCTCCTAGTCATGTCCACAACCATCGACCACCCGCCGACCGTGCGGACTGCAGCAGAGACCGCGGCGGAGGTCGGACGAGGTGCACACCCGAGAACCCGGTCGCTCGCCGGTTACCTCTTCATGCCGGTGTTCCTGCTCCTTACTCTTGCTGCCCTCTTCCTCTGGGTGAGCAGTCAAGAGCTCAGCAGCGGGGAGCAGCGCCGCCTCAACGCCGAGAGCATTCTGGGAAACATTCG
>JALZIX010000083.1 GCA_030860025.1 Actinomycetota bacterium | reverse complement strand
CGGCCGAGTGTGCGCAGGCCGACGCGGAGTCCGGCGCCGAGTCGGGTACGACGCTGGCACTGCTCGGCCGACTGATCCCTGATCTGCCTCCGGGCCAGGATCCCCGCGACCTGTCCGAGGGTCAGCGCCTGAGTCTCGTGCTGGCCATCCAACTCGCTGGCCGGCCACGGGTGGTACTGCTCGATGAACCGACTCGCGGACTGGACTACTCGGCGAAGGACCGGCTCACCGAGACCCTCGCCGGACTCGCCCGCGAAGGGATCGCGGTGGTGCTGTCCAGTCACGACGTCGAGTTCGTGGCCGCGACCGCCGATCGGGTAGCGCTGCTATCCGAGGGCGAGATCATCGCCGACGATCCCACCGCCGAGGTCGTGCTGTCGTCCCCGACATATGCCCCCCAGGTCGCAAAAATCCTCGCGCCGGCTCCCTGGCTGACCGTTCGCCAGGTTGAGGCTGCCCTGCGAGCCCGCGACCTGATGCCGGTGTCGGCGCCGGCCGAGACCGCGCCGTGACAGCCGCTCGCCTGGCCGACGCCGGATTGCGCCCGGACGCTCGCCCGGTGCGGATCGGCGCCAGGTCGACGGCTGCGCTGCTCATCACGACTGTGTTCGGGATGGGGGCGTTCGGCTGGCCGCTGCTGGTCGGTCCCGACTCCGGCATCGCGCACGGGCTGGATGCACCCCTGATCTTCGGCGCGATGATGCTGCTCGTCGTGGCCGTCGTTCTGGCGATGCTCGCGGACGGCGGCATGGACGCCAAAGCCGTTGCAATGCTTGGGGTCCTGGCCGCGATCGGCGCCGCACTGAGACCGCTGGGCGCTGGTACTGCCGGCATCGAGCCGTTGTTCTTCATCCTGATCCTGGGCGGGCGGGCGTTCGGACCTGGTTTCGGATTCGTGCAGGGGGCGACGACCCTGTTCGCCTCTGCCTTGCTCACCGGCGGCGTAGGCCCGTGGTTGCCCTTCCAGATGCTCGGGGCAGCTTGGATCGGATTGGGTGCCGGCTTGTTGCCCCCCGTACGCGGCCGACTCGAAGTCCTCATGCTGTGCGCGTACGCCGCGGTGGCCTCGATGGCCTACGGCGTGGTGATGAACCTGTCCTTCTGGCCGTTCAGTTTGGGGCCGACGACCTCGGTGTCGTTCGTACCGGGCGATGCCGTGATCGACAACCTGATCCGGTTCGCCGGGTTCAGCGCCGCGACATCATTGGGCTGGGATTTCGGTCGGGCGATCACGGTCACGATCCTGGTCGCGCTCACCGCCGCCCCGGTGCTGCGGGCGCTGCGTCGGGCCGGCCGTAGAGCCGCGTTCGACCCCGATGTGACTTTCCAACCGCACAGCTGATCCCTCGCCGTTATGCGCATAACGGCGATATTTCGAGCGCAGACCTGACCGTTATGCGCATAACGGCGAAAAAAGGGGGGGTCAGTTGCCGTCGGCGGCGGACTTGAGCAGTGCAGTTCGCTTGGCTGGTGCCAGCCGCGGGCAGGACGCGCATTTCGCTACGCCGGGCTCGAAGTAGATCAGGCAGCAGGAGGACCGCCGTACGAACCACGCCTGCCCCGTCCGCGGAGCGCGGCGGGCGACCTCGACGTACCTGGGCGTGGGCAGCGGAGAGCCGATCAGCCGCGCCAACGCCGTACTCAAGGTGATGGCCCCCGCCACGTCGCCCGTGGCCCGACCCAGCCAGAGCAGCCGGTTCGCCAGGGAGTCGGTCGCGATGGCCCAGAGCGGCAGCTCCCGAGCGGCGCCGGCACGGGCCAGAAGGGGAATGGCGAAGGCAAAACCTTCGCGAAGTGCTCCGGCGGCCGCCGCTACCGGATCACCGCGGAGGACGGCCAGTGAGCGGGCAGAGAGGATCGTGCCATCCTCGAAGCGGTTCAGCAGCACCTCCCCGGGCCTCGCCGACAGCGGCTCACCGGTGACGAAGAGCGAGGCAACAGTCGGCGTCAGGAAGACCTGAGACACCGAATACCACCAGAGGGTGGCCCGTACCCGCCGATCCACGCTCGGCCAGCGCCGTGCCTGAAGTTGGATCTGACTTGCCAGCCACCCGGCGTCCCCGATTCGGTCGAAGCGGGCCGGTACGGCATCGCTGGCAGCGACCAGATAGCCGTGCTCGCTGCTGGGCAGTCCAGCCAGCGTCGCAGCCAGGACTTCGTCCGCGGCCGACGTACCTGGATCCACCAGGCAAGTCTGCCGGAGGCGCCGGCGACTCGCCTCGAGGGACATTTCCCGTAATAGGTCCGCTCAAGCGGTCATCTGAGGGGACTTTTTACGGGAAAAGTGCCGGGACACCGCTATTGGCTAAGGTCCCAGCCGTGGCTGAGTTCGGATTAGCACTGTCCGGGGCGCTGCCGTTGGATGCTGCCCGGGCGCTGCACTTGCTGGAGGAAGTCGTCGATGCCGGGTACGCGCCGGTCCTGTCCACCGAGGTCTGCACGACCAGCGCGTTGAGCCTCACCGCCGCCTTGGCTGCCCGCCGGCCCGGCGTAGAGCTCGGGACCGGCATCGTCCCGCTGCCGGCGGCCACCGATTCTTCGTTCGCCATGGCGGCAGCCACGGCCGCCTCGCTGTCCGGTACGACCTACTACCTCGGCGTTGGCACCTCGACCGAACAAATCGTCAGCGGCTGGCACAGCGCAAGCTACGACGGATCGCTGCGTGGTACCCGGGATCGTCTGATCAACATCCGGGATCTGCTGGACGGCGCCAAGCGGGGCTCTTTCGCCCTGCCGAAGCCCCCGGGCGAGCAGGTACGGGTCCTGCTCGGCGCCCTCGGCCCGCGCATGGTCGAGCTGGGCATGACCGACGGGGACGGAGTCATCGTCAACTTCACTCCCCCCGAGTTGCTCCCAGCCCCGTCCACCGGCAAGACGGTGCTGGCCTACGTCTGGGTGCTTGTGGATGAGGAATCCGACGCGCGGGCCCGACGCGACCTGACCGCGTACTGCCTCGCCAAGCCCTATGCCCGGCACTTCACCTCGCTCGGTTATGGCCAGGTCGTGGCCGACATCGCCGCCTTGGCCGGCCAGCGGCGACTGCGCGAAGGGCCTACTGCCCTGCCGACCGAGTTCGTGCACCGCTTCTATGCCAAGCCTGACGAGTTGTCCGGGCTCTGCGCGGCGTACCGCACCGCTGGCGCCACCCCGATCCTGCTCCCGGTCACCGGGCCGGACCCCGAAACCCTGGTGATCTCGCGCGAGTGACGCATGACACCTAGGCAGGTTCACGTACCATCGGTAACGTTCGGTATGTTACTGACGAGTAACCCCGCTTGCGGGGCCGCCCGATCGAAAGAGTCGAGGATGACCCACTACACCGCGAACCTACGCGATCTCGAGTTCAACCTCTTCGAGGTGCTCGACACCAAGGATCGCTTCGGTAAGGGTGTGTTCGCGCACCTGGACACCGAGACCGCGCGGCACGTGCTGTCTGAGGCCGAGCGGCTGGCCACCGGGCCCTGGGCCGACTCCTACACCTACAGCGACCGCAACCCACCGGTCTTCGATCCGGCGACCCAGTCGGTGACCATGCCCGAGCCGTTCAGGAAGTCCTACCAGGCACTCGTCGACGGCGACTGGAACATGGTTGGCCTGCCCGAGCGCCTCGGCGGTTTCGGGGCCCCGCGCGCGCTGACCTGGGCCGTCAACGAGTTGGTGCTCGGTGCGAACCCGGCCCTTTTCATGTATTCCTCCGGGCCGGCATTCTTCGCCGTCCTCGACTCAATCGGAACCGACGAGCAGAAGCGCCTGGCGAAGATGATGATCGACAAGCGGTGGGCCGTGACGATGGTGCTGACCGAGCCCGACGCGGGCTCCGACGTCGGCGCCGGGACCACCAAGGCGATTGCACAGCCTGACGGAACCTGGCACATCGAGGGCGTCAAGCGCTTCATCAGCGGTGCCGAGCACGACCTGACCGAACAGATCATCCATCTGGTCCTCGCCCGACCAGTGGGCGCTGCCGCCGGGACCAAGGGTTTGTCGCTCTTCATCGTCCCCAAGTACCACTTCGACTGGGAGACAGGGGAACTGGGCGAGCGTAATGGCGCCTACGTCACAACCCTCGAGAAGAAGATGGGTCTCAAGGTCTCCACCACATGTGAGATGACGTTCGGCCAGAACGGGACCCCCGCGGTCGGCTGGCTGGCCGGTGAGGTGCACAACGGCATGGCCCAGATGTTCAAAGTGATCGAGAACGCCCGGATGTTCGTGGGCACCAAGGCAATTGCGCAGTTATCAGCCGGCTATCAAGTCGCCCTGGCCTACGCCAAGGAGCGGATCCAGGGCGCCGACCTGAGCAAGGCAATGGACAAGACCGCGCCCCGCGTCTCGATCATCCATCACCCCGATGTGCGACGGTCCCTGCTGACCCAGAAGGCCTACGCCGAGGGCATGCGAGCGCTCTACCTCTACGCCGCCAGCTTCCAGGACCAGGTGCTGGATGCCGAGGCGAACGGGACCGCGGATAGCGACGAGACCAAGCTCGCTGTCCGGGTCAACGACCTGCTCCTGCCGATTGTCAAGGGGTACGGCTCCGAGCGCGCGTACGCCCTACTGAGTGCTGAGTCACTGCAGACCCTCGGTGGCTCGGGCTATCTGCAGGACTACCCGATCGAGCAGTACGTCCGCGACGCCAAGATCGACAGCGTGTACGAGGGTACGACGGCGATCCAGGGGATGGAC
>JALZIX010000071.1 GCA_030860025.1 Actinomycetota bacterium | reverse complement strand
CCAGGTTCATCCCCACCGCAACCCCCGCGACCGCGCGCCGCATCACGAGCCACTGCTGGTCGGTCTCGAAGTCCACGCTCACGTCGCCCAACGGGCCGGTGCCCAGACCCGGATGGTTGCGGCGCAGCGCGATCAGCGACCGGTACCACCTGAGCATCTCGGCGTGCTCGCGTGCGGACAGCTCGTCCCAGCGCAGCCGCGAACGGAGGAACGTCGCGACGTCCTGCGGATCCGGCACGTCCTCCGGCTTCCAGCCGAAATACGAAAACTCGTTCTGGCGCCCCTGCGAGACCGCCCGACCGAGCTCTCGATCCTGGTGATCGGTGAAGTATTGGAACGGGGTCGAGGCGGCCCACTCCTCACCCTGGAAGAGCAGCGGTACGAACGGTCCGGTCAGCAGCAGGGCTGCCGCAATCCGCAAGCGGCCGATCGAGGCCAGCTGACCGAGCCGCTCTCCGGCCGCGCGGTTGCCGATCTGGTCGTGGTTCTGCGCGCTGACCACGAACTGCGCTCCGGTCAGGCTGACCGGTCGGCGACCGTGGGTGCGATCGCGGTGGGCGGAATACTCGCCGTCGTACACCCAGGCCTGCCGCAGCGCCTTGGCAAGCTGCGACATGGTCCCGAAGTCGGAGTAGTACCCGTCCGTCTCACCCGTCAGAACTGCATGCAGCGCGTGATGCCATTCATCGGCCCAGGACGCGGCAAGTCCGTACCCGCCATTGGCGACCGGACGAACGAACCGTGGTGCGTTCAGATCGGATTCGGCGATCAGCCACAGCGGAATCTGGCGCTGCCGCGACAGGTCGGCGACAGCGGTACTCAGCTCCTCGAGCACGTGTGTTGCTGACTCGTCCACGATGGCGTGCACGGCGTCAAGCCGCAGACCGTCGACGTGGTAGTCGCGCAGCCACATGAGCGCGTTGTCCACGATGAAGGCACGGACCTCGTCGCTGCCGGGCCCATCCACATTGATGCCCGGGCCCCAGTTGGTCGGGTGCCGGTCGTCGAAGTACGGCCCGAACTCGGAAAGGTGGTTCCCTGCTGGACCGAGGTGGTTGTAGACCACGTCGACAATGACCCCCAGGCCCGCTGCGTGACAGGCGTTGACGAGTTCCTTCAGGCCGTCCGGTCCGCCGTACGCCGAATGCGGCGCAAACAGGTCCACGCCGTCGTAACCCCAACCGCGAGTGCCGGAGAACTCCACGACGGGCATCAGTTCGATCGCATCCACCCCGAGGGTGACGAGGTGATCGAGCCGGTCGATGACTGCGCGAAACGTTCCAGCCTCGGTGAACGTACCGACGTGCAGCTCGTAGAGAACCGCTCGACCGAGCTCGATCCCGGGCCAGTTCTGGTCGGTCCATCGGAATTCGGCATGGTCGACGATCCGCGACAGACCCTGTACTCCTGCCGGCTGGTGAGCAGATCGGGGATCCGGGCGAGGTGGGCCGCCGTCGATGGAGAGGGCGTAGTCCGACCCCGCCCCAAGGGCCGGGATGTCGGCCGACCAGTAGCCGCGCTCGCCACGGATCAGTCGGGTCCGTCCGGTTCCGACCAGGATTTCGACGGTCGACTCAGCGCCGGGGGCCCAAACGGAGAACCGCACGTCACGCCGCCGGACCGCGCTCGAGCAGAGCGACCGGGAAGGCGGCAAGGAGTTCGGTCATCGAGACGGCCTCCCCACTCCATACCGCACCGGAAACCAGATCTGTCCAGGATCCTGGCGGCAAGACGACGTTCGTACCAGCCCATCCCTCGCGCAGGCTCAGCACAAGCCTGGGGACCACGACCGCCACCGATGCCCCGCGGGTGAAGCCAACACCATGCGCGGCCAGTTCGCCGGAAAACTGCAGGGGAGCGTAGGCGCCGGCGGGACCTGCACCGAACAGTTCCGGCCGTCGCCGCCGTACGTGCAGCGCCTCCCGTACGACTCGGAGCTTGGGCAGCCCCTCGTCCGAGCGGGCCAGCAACTCCGCCGCCGGGAGCGTGGCCACGACGTCCAGCAGGGCGCGGCGGAGTTGGAAGTCGACCGGCCGCCGGTTGTCGGGGTCGACGAGGCTCAGATCCCACAACTCGCTGCCCTGATAGGTGTCCGGTACGCCGGGCACCGTCAACTGCAACAACGTCTGGGCCAGCGCATTGACCCGGCCGGGTGCCACCAGCCCGCCGACGAAGTCCTCGATGTGGGCGACCAGATCGGAGTCACCCAGCACGCCGGCCACGTATGCGTCGCGCGCGTCGTCAAAGGCGTGATTCGGCTCGGTCCAGGTCGTGTGCACCTTGGCTTCCTTGGTGGCCTTGGCCAGGTAGTCCGTGGCCCGCTCGATCGACAACGGCCAGGCTCCGACCAGCGTCTGGATGAGCAGGTGCTGAGTGTGCCGATCGGGGTCACCGCCGGGCCAGTACGCGGCTGAGTCGCTCATCAGGTGCGCGCACGCCGCGGCCCACTCGCGGGGAATTTCCGAGAGCAGCGACAGGCGGGCCCGAACATCGGCCGACCGTTTCGTGTCGTGGGTTGACAAGGTGGTCATCGTGTGCGGCCAGCGCTCCTGAGCCGCGCTGTTGGCGGCATGGAAGTCGGAGACGCTGGCCCCGAACCGGCCCGGGTCGCCGCCGACCTCGTTGAGCGCCAGCAACCGCGTGTAGCGATAGAACGTCGTGTCCTCCACGCCCTTGGCCATCGCCGGTCCGGTCAACTGCTGGAACCGCATCACCCATTCATGTTCGGCAGGGGTCTGCATGGGCAGCCGCAGCAGCAACAGGTCGGCGAAGAAGCCGAGCAGGTTCGGGTCGATGTCCGGGCGCCGTTGCGCGACGGTTGCGCAGGCTGTCTCCACATGGTGCACATCGGACTTCCGGACCAGACCTTCTTCGGCCTGGACGTAGGTCCGGTAGACGGAGAACCCGGCCAGCAACTCCTCCAACGCGTCATGCAGCTCATGCCGTGTCCGGTCGCGCTGGTAGCGACGCTCCTCGCACAGCCGTACCAGCCGGTCAGAGAGCCGGTTGACGTCGGCGGCAAGCAATTCTCGTACGGCCCACCGCTTGGCCTCCCGCTGCACCTCCGCGACATCGACGCAGGCGCCGGTGAGATCTCCGTACGACGTGGTCAGCGGATCTTCCCCCGCAGGATCGATGAACAAGCCGCCGATGGTCGTCAGCCGGTCGTACCCGGTCGTCCCGGCAACCGGCCACGAGTCCGGAAGTTCCTCGCCGGTCTCCAGGATCTTCTCGACGACGGTCCACACTCCGCCGGTCGCCTGCGACAGGCGATGGGCGTATCCCTCGGGATCACGCAGCCCGTCCGGGTGGTCGACCCGCAGTCCGTCCACG
>JALZIX010000042.1 GCA_030860025.1 Actinomycetota bacterium | reverse complement strand
CCACCATCGAGGACGTCATCGACGAGGTCGATGCGACCCGGATCACCGAACGCGGCGCGACCCGTGCCGACGACCGGGCCAGCGAGGCAGCCATGGAAGACCGCAAGCGGGACGGGTACTTCTGATGGATCTGTTGCGATTGGCCACGGCTGGGTCAGTCGATGACGGGAAGTCGACTCTGATCGGGAGACTGCTCTACGACAGCAAGTCGATCTTCGAGGACCAACTCACCCATGTGGAGGACGTGAGTCGCCGGCGCGGATTGGGTGCCACCGACCTGGCCTTGCTGACCGATGGTTTACGCGCCGAACGCGAGCAGGGCATCACGATCGATGTCGCCTATCGCTACTTCTCCACGCTGCGCCGCCGGTTCGTACTAGCCGACACCCCAGGTCACCCGCAGTACACCCGAAACATGGTGACCGGTGCGTCGACGGCCAACCTCGCGCTCGTTCTGGTCGATGCCCGCAAGGGCATCCTCGAGCAGACCCGCCGGCACGCGTTCCTGGCCACCTTGCTGCGCGTGCCGCACATCGTCTTATGCGTGAACAAGATGGATCTCGTCGACCACTCCCAGGAGGTTTTCAGCCAGATCCGGGACGATTTCGCGGCCTTCGCCGCGAAGCTCGACGTCGCCGACCTCACCTTCATCCCGGTCTCGGCCCTCAACGGTGACAACATCGTCAGCCGATCGATCTCCATGCCGTGGTACGAGGGGCCGTCGTTGCTGCACCATCTCGAAGAGGTGCACATCGCATCGGACCGCAACCTCGTCGACGTGCGCTTTCCGGTGCAGTACGTCATCCGGCCGCGCGACGATGACCATCACGACTACCGCGGATACGCCGGACAGGTGGCCGGTGGTGTGCTTGCAGTAGGCGACACCATCGAGGTGCTGCCCTCCGGGATGCAGTCCACGATTTCGCACATCGATACCCCGGACGGGCCCGTCCAGGAGGCGTTCGCGCCGATGTCTGTGGTCGTCCGGTTGGCCGACAACATCGACGTCTCGCGCGGTGACCTCATCTGCCGGCCGCAGAACCAGCCGGTCATGAGCCAGACCGTCGAAGGAACCGTCTGCTGGATGAGCGGCACCCCGCGACTGAAGGCCGGCGACCGTTACCTGCTCAAGCACACGCACCGCTGGTCCAAGGCCATCGTGCGCGACCTGAAGTACCGGATCGACATCAACTCGATGCACCGTGAAGAGGGTGTGGAGTCGTTGGGGCTCAACGACATCGGCCGGGTCACACTGCGCCTCGCGCAGCCGATCTTCGCCGACGAATACCGGCGAAACCGTACGACCGGCAGCTTCATCCTGGTCGACGAAGCCACCAACAACACTGTCGGCGCGGGGATCATCACCAGCGCCAGCTAGCGCATGTGCTTCAGTCGAGCGGACGACGCGAACGTAGGCCGGGTATAGGGCGAAAGCAGACAACTGCCTTCTACAGCGCCACCCCCCGCAGCCTCAAGTACGCCTCGATCGCGTCAGCGCATGCCGCGACGGACAATTGCGAGGTGTCGATCACCACGTCCGGGTGCGCGGGCAGCTCGTACGGGTCGGAGATGCCGGTGAACGCGCCGATCTCGCCAGAACGCGCGCGAGCGTAGAGACCCTTCACGTCCCGTCCCTCGCACACCTCCAGCGGCGTCGACAGATGCACGAGGCCGAAAACGCCATACGCCTCGACCATCTTTCGAGCGTCCTCGCGAGCCCCGTCGTACGGAGCGATCGCGGCGATGATGACCGCACCACCGTGTCGTACGACCTCCGCCGCGACCCAACCGATCCGGCGGATATTCAGGTCCCGGTCCTCGCGACTAAAGGTCAGACCCTGCGACAGCATCGTCCGCACGATGTCCCCATCGAGAACGGTCACTTCACGCTGAGAGGTCCAGCGCCGCAACAACTCCTCGGCCACGGTCGATTTGCCGGCACCCGAGAAACCGGTGAGCAGGACCGCGAAGCCGGAACCGCTGACTGGGCTCACTAAGGGCACTCCTCAGGTCGGTGGCGGGTCGATGTGCACGGGCTAGAGGTCACCGGTTCGAGCCCGATACCCAGGCGTCCTCGGCGGTCAGAAGTGCTGCGATGTCGTCGGGCAACCGCCCAGCCAGGACGTCGGCCAGGGTGACTCGCTCGAGCACGGATCGGTAACTCGCGCGGGCCGCGACCCACACCCGGGTCAGATCGCGGGCGACGCCCGGATAGTCGACGTCCTCCGGGCGCTGACCGTGGATGTCGGCCAGAAAACCCTGCTCGACCCGCATGATGTCGGCGATCGAGACCTCATCCGCTGGACGACAGAGGCGGTAGCCGCCTTCGCGTCCCCGGATGCTGACAACCAATCGTGCCGCGGTCAGGTCGGCGAGAATCGCCTGCAGGAAGCGGACCGGGATCTTCTGCGCAGCAGCTATACGATCGGAGGTGAGAGGCTCCGGTCCGCCCGCCGCCAGTTCGAGACTGGCGCGAATTGCGTAATCGACCCGCGCCGAAATCCTCACCCTTGCATTATGTCGGCTGCCCTCTGACTGACCGGCTCTACGCAGCGGTTGAGGTTCCCAGTCGAGAACCGCAGCTGTGGCACTCTCGCTCGTGATGACCACGGAAAGTCCGCCCCCTGAAACGGTGGTCGCGGCTGCGATCGTCCACCGCGGGGCGGTGCTAGCTGCCCGACGTGCCGGACCTCCGGAGCTGGCCGGCTTGTGGGAGTTCCCGGGCGGCAAGGTGGAGTCGGGCGAGACCGAGTTCGAGGCTCTAATCCGCGAGTGCCGGGAAGAGATCGGGGTCTCCATAACCCCGCAGCGCTTCCTTGGTGAGGTATCAAATCCGTACGGGCGAGGGAGCGTGCGACTGTGGTCGGCGGTGCTGAGCGATTGTGAAGGTGGCTCGCCGGTCGCCTTGGAGCACCTCGAACTCCGGTGGTTGGCGGCCCAGGATCTGACCAGCGTGGAGTGGTTGCCGGGCAACCGGCAGTTCAAGGCCGTCGTACGCCGGCTCCTCACTTGAGTGAAGGACGCCTTGTGCCAATAGGTTCGCTAGAAGGCGTCCTTCACTCGGAAAGCGGGCTCAGGGCTTGGTGATGGGTGCCTTGGCTCGGCCGCTGCCCTTGGCGAAGCCGATCTTGGAGCCGAGCCAGACAACCGGGTCGAACTTCCGGTCGACCACTCGCTCCTTCATGGGGATCAGCGCATTGTCGGTGATCTTGATGTGTTCGGGGCAGACCTCTGTGCAGCACTTGGTGATGTTGCAATAACCGAGGCCGTGCTCGTCCTGGGCCTGCCGCTGCCGGTCGATGGCATCGAGGGGGTGCATGTCCAACTCGGCGACGCGCATCAGGTAGCGGGGGCCGGCAAAGCTGTGCTTGTTGTCCTCGTGGTCGCGGATGACGTGGCAGACGTTGTTGCACAGGAAGCACTCGATGCACTTGCGGAACTCCTGAGAGCGCTCCACGTCGATCTGCTGCATGCGATAGTCGCCGGGGGCTATTTCCTCCGGCGGGGCGAAGGCCGGTATCTCGCGGGCTTTTTCATAGTTGTACGAGACGTCGGTGACCAGGTCGCGAATGATCGGGAACGTCCGCAGCGGCGTGACGGTGATGACGTCCGACTTGGCAAAGGTGCTCATCCGCGTCATGCACAGCAGTCGTGGTCGGCCGTTGATCTCGGCACTGCACGAACCGCACTTGCCCGCCTTGCAGTTCCAGCGCACGGCGAGATCCCCGGCCTGGGTGGCCTGCAGTCTATGGATGACGTCGAGGACAACCTCACCTTCGTTGACCTCGACTGTGTAGTTCTTCAGGTGTCCTTCCTGAACGTTGCCGCGCCACACGCGGAACTTGGCGTCGTAACCCATTATTGGTCAGCCTCCCTGGGCCTGGATCGCGGGCGTATCGGAGGCCGAAGCGGCGACGGAGGCGGGCAACTCGGCCTCAGTGAGGTACTTCTTCAGCTCCTCCGGATCGAAGAGCTCCAGCAGGTCCCGGCGCACGGTTGGCACCGGCTGCTGGAACAGCTTGATGCGCGCGTCGGTGTCACGAAGTCCACTCGGACTTTCAAGTGCCAGAACCAGATTGAGTTTGCGCCACTCAGGATTCATACCTGGGAAGTCGTCACGAGTGTGCCCGCCCCGGCTCTCCTCGCGAGCCAGCGCGGCCTGCGCGATGCACTCGGAGATCAGCAACATGTTTTGCAGATCGATCGACAGATGCCAGCCGGGATTGAACTCCTGGCCGCCCTCGACAGTGGCCACAGCCGCGCGCTGTCGCAGCTCGTCGAGCTTCTTGAGCGCCAACTCCACCTCGTCGGCCTTGCGGATGATCCCGACGAGGTCATTCATCGTTTGCTGGAGCTCAGCGTGAATCGTGTAAGCGTTCTCCCGCGCAAGGTTCGGCCGTTCTTGGATAAGGAAGGGAGCCAAGGCGGCTTGGGTCGCGCTCTCGACCTGGGCATCAGTGACGGCGGCCCGGAAATTGCGCAGCGAGTGCGCGTACCGGGCCGCGTGATCTCCGGCGCGCTTCCCGAAGACGAGTAGGTCGGACAGGGAGTTGCCGCCGAGTCGATTCGACCCGTGCATGCCACCGGCGACCTCTCCGGCTGCGTACAGGCCGCGGACGCGCGATTGGGCGCTGTCCGGGTCGACCTCGACCCCACCCATGACGTAATGGCAGGTCGGACCGACCTCCATCGGCTCCTTGGTGATGTCGACATCGGCCAGTTCCTTGAACTGGTGATGCATGGAGGGGAGCTTCTTGATGATGTCCTCGGCCTTGAGCCGGGTGGACACATCTAGGTACACCCCGCCCGCGGGTGAGCCGCGACCCGCCTTCACCTCGGAGTTGATGGCCCGGGCGACCTCGTCACGGGGCAGGAGCTCGGGCGGCCGCTTGTTGTTGTCCGGGTCGGTGTACCAGCGGTCGCCCTCCTCCTCGGTCTCCGCATATTGCGTACGGAAGACGTCGGGGATGTAGTCGAACATGAAGCGGTTGCCCTCGGAATTACGCAGTACGCCACCATCGCCGCGGACGGACTCGGTGACCAGGATGCCCTTGACCGATGGCGGCCAGACCATTCCGGTCGGATGGAACTGAACGAACTCCATGTTGAGCAACGTTGCTCCGGCCCTAAGGGCAAGCGCGTGCCCGTCCCCGGTGTACTCCCAGCTGTTCGAAGTGACCTTGAAGCTCTTGCCGATTCCCCCGGTGGCCAGAACGACCGAGGGGGCTTCGAAGACGATGAACGTGCCGGTCTCCCGCCAATAGCCGAACGCACCGGAGATCGGGCTGTCCGCCTCGGATCCAGCTTTGAACAGCTCGGTGATGGCGCATTCGTGGAAGACCTTGATCCGGGCCTCGTAATCGCCGTACTCGCGGAAGTCCTCCTGCTGGAGCGAGACCACCTTCTGCTGCAGCGTGCGGATGAGCTCCAAGCCGGTGCGATCCCCGACATGGGCCAGGCGTGGGTACTCGTGACCGCCGAAGTTCCGCTGGCTGATCCTGCCCTGCTTGGTCCGATCGAAGAGCGCGCCATAGGTCTCGAGCTCCCACACCCGTTCGGGCGCTTCCTTGGCGTGCAGTTCGGCCATCCGGAAGTTGTTGAGAAACTTCCCGCCGCGCATGGTGTCCCGGAAGTGGACCTGCCAGCTGTCCTTGGTGTTGACATTCCCCATGGCCGCGGCGATGCCGCCCTCGGCCATGACGGTGTGCGCCTTTCCGAACAGGGACTTGCAGACGATCGCCGTACGCTGGCCGGCTTCCCGCGCCGCGATCGCCGCGCGCAGCCCGGCGCCGCCGGCACCGATGACGACGACGTCGTAGCTGTGCCGCTCAGCAGCTTCCGCCGCGCCTTCTGGAATCTGCACATCGCTCGTCATGACGCGCCGCCCCCTAACCGATGAACCGGAGGTCGGAGAACCAGCCTGCCGACAGGGCCATGATGTAGAAGTCGGTCAGGGCCAAGGTGCCCAGCGTGATCCACGCCAACTCCATGTGCTTGCCGTTGAGCTTGGA
>JALZIX010000041.1 GCA_030860025.1 Actinomycetota bacterium | reverse complement strand
ATCAACGAAGAGCAGATGCGTCAGATCGCGCAGTCCCTCATGGTGATGCCGGGCGCCGCGACCGACAGCAGCGTCTGGACCGACCAACCCCTGCTTTGACGCGCGGAGTCCGCGCCAATCGCCGGCGTCTTTGCCGGAACGCAACAGATTCCACTTTTCCAGCGTTGGAGTGCCACCAGCGGCGAGAAGGGGCGTGCAGTATGCAAACTGCGCAGCATCCGCACAGCTCGTTCTCGCGGTCGTACGACGGGGGTCCGGTGGACTTCGACGAGTTCGTCAGAGCACATGTCCATGCGCTGGTCCGTTATGCGGTGCTGCTGACCGGCTCGCGCGAGGTGGCCGAGGATGTAGTGCAGGACGCGCTGATCAAGGCCCACGTGAAGTGGAAGCGGATCTCCGGGTTGGAGCGTCCAGAGCCCTACGTGAAGCGAATCGTCACCAATGAGTTCCTCAGCTCACGACGCCGACGACGACTGAGCGTGGTGGAACTCCAAGCCGAGCACACCGAGGTTGCGCACGCGGACCGGCCGCCCAGCCACGAGCAGTCAGCCGCGGACCGGGAGGCCCTGTTGGCGGAGTTATCTCGATTGCCGCGACAGCAACGTGCCGTCCTGATCTTGCGCTTCTACGAAGGTCTCACAGACAAGGAGATCGCCGGCGTGCTCGGCTGCCGCCCCGGCACCGTCCGCAGCTATGGATCCAGGGCGCTGTCCGCCTTGCGAATCGAGCTAGACGACTGGCGCGCCGCTGACGATTCCGGCCCACAAGGAAGGTGGGGTGAGAGATGAGAAGCCAAGCGGATCTCGTCAGTGCCTTCGACTCGGTGGACAGCTACCCGGTCGACCCCGACGACATGCTGGTCCGGATTCACGCCGGTAGTGCGGCCCTGCAGACGGAGCGACGTCGCCGGGTCGCAGCGCTTTCGGTCGCCGCCGCTGCGATCCTCATCGCGGTCGGAGCCGTCATAGTCCCGTCCCTGGGCAACGACCGCGCCGACCGAGATCAGGTGGCGACTACCCCCACTCCGAGCACACCCGCTGAGCAGGAGAATCCGGAGCAGCCGATGCCAGCCGTGGCGCTCGACTTCTCACCGGGCGAGCGCCCACCCAGCTACACGACGACTTACAGCTTCATCCAGCCGGGGCTCCAACTCGTTTCTTTCGAGACCCCGATCGGACCTGAGGCAAGCCGCGAGGTCAGGATCCAACTCCTCGATCCGGAGGTGTCCGGGCAGCCGACCCCCGTACTGACGGGCGAGACGGTCCTGATCAATTCCTTGAGTCAGGGCCCGCTCACCGCGAACGTCATCCAAACCGGGACCGTTGCCTACGAGGAGCCAACGTTCGGGATCGACTGGCAGGCAGCAGACGGCCGGTGGTTTGTCGTCACCAGTGATGCCCCCAGCGAGCAGGCCAGGACCGAGGTTGTGGACGTCGCCGAGCAGATCGATCTTCGCGCACGCGCCCCCTTCACCTATCCCTTCCAGCTCGGGTTTGTGCCCGAGGGTGTCAAGCCCATCGGGGGGCTCGGCTCACATGATGCCAATGGAAACGGACGGGCCGGGCTCGACTTCGGCGATGACCCTCGGTCCCCGTCTGTTGCGCTCCAGGTTTGGGCTGACGGCGCACCGGACTTGGCGAACTTCGCGCCCAACACGACGGTCGGTCCTTACCAAGCCCAGTTGACTCTGCCAAGCCAGACATACTTCGGTGCGACCCTGGTGATGATCGTCGACGGGTTCCTGGTCACCATCGACGTGACCGAGAACTATGTGGACGTCATCGACGAGCAGGAGCTGCGGCGGATCGCCGAGGAGCTCACGATCATTCCCGGCGCAGACAGCGATGACAGCGTGTGGACCGATCAGCCGCTCGGCTGACCGGACAGCAGGACTACTTTCGGCCGGCGTCGTGCAGGACCATCTCGTCGCGGTGGATCACTTCGCGACGGAGGTCCGGCGTGAGCTCGCTGGTGGACTTCCCGAGCATCGCAGGGAGTTCGCGGGCGTCGTAGGCGACCAGGCCTCGGCCGACGGCCGCACCATCAGGGCCAAGCAGTTCCACCGGATCGTCGGCGAGGAAGTCACCGGTTACACCAGTGATCCCGGCAGCGAGCAGCGAGGCCCGTCTGGCTCGCAGCGCCCGTACCGCTCCCGCGTCGAGCACCAGCGATCCCCGCGGACGGCTGGCATAACGCAGCCAGAAAAGCCGCGCCGTTGGGCGGCGACCCGTAGCTGGGAACAGCGTTCCGACGTCGTCACCGGACAGCGCAGCTCGTACGTCCTCCGCCTTGGCGATCCGCACCGAGACCCCAGAGCTCGAGGCGATCATCGCCGCCTCGACTTTGCTGCTCATCCCGCCGCTGCCAATGCCGTCGCCTCGCGCGGATCCGATGCTTAGCGCGTGCAGATCGGCCGCGCCGTTGATGACCGGGATCCTGGCGCTGTTCGACCGGCGCGGGTCGCCGTCGTGCAAGCCGTCGACGTCGGAGAGCAGGACCAAGCCAGATGCTTCGGCGACATGGGCGACCAGCGCGGCGAGCCGGTCGTTGTCACCGAACCGGATCTCCTCGGTGGCCACTGTGTCGTTCTCGTTGACCAATGGAACGACGCCGAGCGAGAGCAAGCGCGCGATCGTTCGAGAGGCGTTGCGGTAGTGGGCACGCCGGTGCAGATCGTCGGCGGTCAGCAACACCTGACCGACGGTGAGTCCGTGTACGGCGAACGCCGAGGCGTAGGCCTGGACGAGTAGCAGTTGGCCGACGCTTGCCGCTGCCTGAGCGGTCGCGAGGTCGCGCGGACGCCGAGGGAGGCCCAAGGGTGCCAACCCGGCGGCAATCGCCCCGGATGAGACTATGACGATCTCCCGGCCCTCCTGCCGGTGAACGAACAGGCTCTCGACGAACCCGGTGAGCCGGGCGGCATCGATTCCTCCGACGATCGAGGTCAGCGACGAGGACCCGATCTTGACGACGACTCGGGATGCGCCGGCAATCGGGTCGGTCGGCCGGGTCATGCCTGGGCGCCGGCTTCGACCGACGAGGCGTTCGTACCGGCGTCGTCCGTCCGGGTGTCGTTGGACGCGGAGGTCGGCTCATCCTCTGGACGACGGCGGCGCGCCTTTTTCATGGCCAGTCGCTGTTCTGCTGGGACTCGGCTAGAAGTGTCCAGGCGCGGATCCTCGCCGCGTCGGCCGATCACTGCAGAGCTGGCATCCGGCGTACTCGGCAGCCAGTCGAAGCTCACATCGCCGATCGTGACCGGGCAGCCCGGCACCGCGCCCGCCTTGACGAGCGCATCCTCGACACCGAGACGCGCGAGCCGGTCGCCGAGAAAGCCAACTGCCTCATCGTTGCTGAAGTCGGTCTGTCGGATCCAGCGCTCGGGCCGCGCCCCTCGGACGACGAAGCCGCCCGGCGTCTCCGCATCCGGAGTCACCTCGAAGGTGTCGTCGACCGGATTCGGACGGATGATCAGCCGGGTCGGTGCCGCTGCCGGGCGGGAGGCCCGATCCGCCGCGACTTCCTCGGCAAGGTAGTACGTGAGCGCACGGACTCCCTCGCCACTGACCGCACTGATCGGGAACACGCGGTACCCGCGCTCGGTGAGATCGGCAGCGACCAGCTCAGCGAGATCCCTGGCTTCGGGAACGTCGATCTTGTTGATCGCCACTGCCTTGAGTCGGCTGACCAAGGACTGGCCCGAGCCGCCGTAGGCTGAGAGTTCGGTTTCGATGGCCTCGATGTCGCTGAGTGGGTCGCGTCCGGGCTCCAGGGTGGCGGCATCGACGACATGGACGAGCACGGCGCAACGCTCGACGTGCCGGAGAAACTCCAGGCCGAGTCCCTTCCCCTGCGCAGCACCCGGAATCAGCCCGGGAACGTCCGCCATGGTGAACGTGTGATCGCCGGCGGCGACAACGCCCAGATTGGGCGTCAGCGTGGTGAATGGGTAGTCGGCGATCTTCGGCTTTGCCGAAGAGACCGCCGCGATCAGCGATGACTTCCCCGCTGACGGAAAGCCCACCAGGCCGACATCGGCCACGCTCTTGAGTTCCAGGATCACGTCGAGGGACATGCCCTCCTCGCCGAGCAGCGCGAAACCTGGAGCTTTGCGCCGCGCCGAGGCAAGGGCAGCGTTGCCCAGTCCCCCGCGGCCACCTTGGGCCACCACATAGCGGGTTCCCTGGCCGACCAGATCGATCAGAATCTCACCGTCGACGGTGCTCACCATGGTGCCTTCGGGTACGGCGAGCACCCGGTCCGCACCCTGTGCCCCGTTGCGGTGATCGCCCTGACCTGGCTTGCCATTGTCGGCCCGGTGATGCGGGTGATGGTGGAAGTCGAGCAAAGTGTGCACCCCAGGATCGACCTCGAGGATCACGTCCCCGCCACGGCCACCATTGCCGCCGTCAGGTCCACCCATCGGCTTGTACTTCTCGCGGTGCACCGAGGCGCACCCGTGCCCGCCGTTTCCAGCGGACAGGCGCAAGACCGTGCGGTCGATGAAGGAGACGGCCATCTGTTTCAGCGCCCGCGGCGGGCAGTGCGCGCGATGCGCATCATGTCATTCGACAGGAATGACGCTGACCTGCGCCCGCCCGCGACGCTTCCCGAATGTGACTGCACCTGGCTGTACGGCAAACAGCGTGTCGTCGCCGCCGCGCATGACGCCGGTGCCGGGGTGGAAATGGGTCCCGCGTTGCCGCACGATGATCTCGCCGGATTTCACGACCTCACCGCCAAAACGCTTGACGCCCAGACGCTGGCTGTTGGAGTCGCGACCGTTGCGCGAGGACGAGGCGCCCTTCTTGTGTGCCATCTCGTCAGTCCTTCTTCTCGTCGGAATCCGTTGCCTTGGCGGTCTTGGTTGCCTTCGCCGGTTTCTTCGCTTTGCTCGCCGAAGCTTCCGCCTTCGTTGCCTTGGCGGTCTTGGTCGCCCTCGTCGGCTTGTCGGCGGTGTCGGACTTCGTCAGCGCCTTGGCGGGCGCGGCCTTCGCGGACGGCTTGGTCGCTTTGGCCGGTGCCGCCTTCGCGGCCTTGGCCGCTTTGGCCGGCTTCTCGTCGGTATCCGCCTTGGCAGCCTGCGTGGGCTCGGCTTTGGCTGCCTTGACGGGCTTATCGTCCGCGTCGGCCTTGGTCGGCTGACTCTTGGCCGGCTCCGCCTTGGCCTTCTTCTTCGGTGTCCCGTCGTCGATGTCGGTGACGAGCAACTCGGTCAGGAGTTGGCGGTGCCCGATCCGCTTGCGATAGCCGGTCTTGTTCTTGTATTTGAGGATCCTGATCTTGGGGCCCTTGTGATGGCCGACGATCTCACCGGTCACGGCAATCTTGGCCAGCGCCGCAGCCTCGCTGATCACGCTGTGACCATCCACGAGAAGCAGCGCCGGCAGGCTCACGGCATCTCCGGCATCGCCCTCGAGCCGATTGACCTCGACGACGTCGCCGACGGCAACCTTGTGTTGCTTGCCGCCAGCCTTGACCACTGCGTACACCGAATCTCCTTAGAACTGTTCGCCGCACACCGACGACGTGGCGATGGACGGAGGACTCATGCGAGCGCGCTGTCGACTGGTCGGTTGCTGAACACTTCTGGACCAACGTGTTTGCTGACCGCGGTGGCACGCGACTTCCCAGGGTACCGGAGTGCCGCTTGATCGGGCCAACCAGCCCGATCGTTGCTCCACCACCGGTTCAGCGGTCCGCAACCGGCGGACCCGCAGGGCGGGAGGCAGCGCGGCGTCCACGTCGTCGAGGCGTGGCCGTCACGGTCGCTGATCCGGCTGATTCCTGTTGGGTCCAGGCCTGGACATCAGCAGATTCCAGTTTGTCCGTAGCCGGTGCGAGCAGCCGAGCCGTCGCCGCGACGATTGGCCCTCCGGCTGCGGTCAGCTCGCTGTCCGCTGGCGGTTCGGCTGGCGCGCGATCACCATCAGAGGGCAGCGCGATCGGGGCCAGGATTGCGACCTTGCGGTCCGGCTCGAAGTCAAACGGTGCCTCAGCAGCAACGCTGTCTGACCGTGAACCGCCGCCGCGACCACGGCTGCGAACCCCACCGCGGCCGTCGCCGCGATCGCCGCGATCTCCACGATCCCCACGGTCGCCGCGGCCGTGATCGCCCTGGCTGTCGGCTAGTGGCCGGCGGCGCTTCTCGTCGACTGGATTCGCATGCACGATGACCCCGCGGCCGTTGCAGTGCTCACAGGGCTCGGAATAGACCTCTAGTAGGCCTTGGCCGACCCGCTTACGGGTCATCTGTACGAGACCGAGCGAAGTGACCTCGGCGACCTGGTGCCGGGTGCGGTCACGTCCGAGGCATTCGGTGAGCCGACGCAACACGAGGTCTCGGTTGCTCTCGAGCACCATGTCGATGAAGTCGATCACGATGATCCCGCCGATGTCGCGCAGCCGCAGTTGGCGGACGATCTCCTCGGCTGCTTCGAGGTTGTTCCGGGTGACGGTCTGTTCGAGGTTGCCGCCGCTACCGATGTACTTGCCGGTGTTGACGTCGACGACGGTCATCGCTTCGGTTCGGTCGATCACCAATGAGCCACCGGAGGGCAACCAGACCTTGCGGTCCAATGCCTTGGCAAGCTGCTCGTCGACCCTCAGGTCGGTGAAGACATCGCTCTCACCGGTATGCGGGCTGACCCGATCGACGAGATCAGGAGCCACATGGGCGACGTATGCCTCGACGGTGTCCCAGGCCTCGTCGCCGGACACGATCATCTTCGTGAAGTCCTCGTTGAAGACGTCGCGTATGACCCGGATGGCCAGATCCGGCTCCTGATAGAGCAGGCTGGGCGAACTGGTCGAAGAAGACGCTGCCTTCTTCTGGATGACCTCCCACTGGGCGGTCAGCCGATTGACATCGCGGGTGAGTTCTTCTTCGCTCGCCCCTTCGGCGGCCGTGCGGATGATCACACCGGCGTCTTCGGGAACGATCTTCTTCAAGATCGCCTTGAGCCGGCTGCGCTCGACGTCGGGCAGCTTGCGGCTGATCCCGGTCATCGAGCCGTTGGGTACGAAAACCAGGTAGCGGCCGGGCAGGCTGATCTGCGAGGTCAACCGGGCGCCTTTGTGACCCATGGGGTCCTTGGTCACCTGGACAACCACGCTGTCCCCGGACTTCATCGCCGTTTCGATGTTGCGGGACTTGCCCTCCAACCCCGCGGCGTCCCAGTTCACCTCGCCGGCGTACAGCACGGCGTTGCGGCCCTTTCCGATGTCGACGAAAGCGGCCTCCATGCTTGGCAGGACGTTCTGCACCTTGCCCAGGTAGACGTTGCCCGCGAAGGAGTTGGAGCTGGCCTGGGTGATGTAGTGCTCGACCACGATGTCGTCCTCGAGCACGGCGATCTGGGTGCGCTCACCGCTCTGCCGGATGACCATGGCGCGGTTGACGGCCTCGCGACGGGTGAGAAACTCTGCCTCGGACAGGATGGGTGCCCGACGACGTCCCGTCTCGCGGCCGTCTCGGCGCCGCTGTCGCTTGGCCTCCAGGCGGGTGGATCCGGATATCCCGCGTACCTCTTCGTTCCCGCCGACACTCTCGTCGCGAGCGCTGCTCTCGCCGCGACTCGGACCGGCGTCGTCCTCCTCCGAGCGTCGGCGCCGGCGGCGCCGGCGGCGAGTTGAGGATCCGCCCTCGACGTCCTCGTCGTCGTCTGGGTCGCCGCCCACGCCCTCTGTGGAACCGAGCGGCTCCGCTGCCGCTGAAGTGTTGTCGGAGCCCTCACTCTCGGAGTCGTCGCCGGTCTTGCCCCGACCGCGTCCACGGCGACCGCGTCGGCGCCGATTCCCACCCTCGGCGTCGGTCTCGGTTTCGCCATCCCCGTCCGACCAGGTGTCGGCTCCGGCGGTCGGCGCGTCGTCCCCGGCGAAGTCCGCCTCGGCGATCGGCTGGGTGGTTTTGCTGGCTTTCGTTGCTTTGGCGGCCCGGGATGCCTTCGTGGGCGCGTCACTGGATGCCTTGGCAGCGCTACCCCTCGTCGACCGAGTCGTCCTGGCCGTGGGGACCCCAGCGGCCTCCGGTCGGCCGTCGTCTGGCGCGCCGTCATCTTCGGACAGCAGGGGCAATACGGGTTCCGGGTCCGGGGGGGCCATGAAGGCCATCACCGGTGGCGGAGCACTGCGTCCTCGGGTGGCCTGGACCGGGCTGCCTTCGGACTCCGGGGTGTCGCTCTGCCCTGTGTCGCTCGGTCCCCGGTCTTGACTTTCGGCGGTGCTGGGCTCTGTCTTGCTGGTTGGCTCGTTGTCGAGCACTGGTTCTCCGTTTCCCGTACCCGGGCGCCGCCCACCACGTTCGGTGTTCGGCCGCCGCTCAGGTACGGCGGGTCAGGCGATTCCGGAGTTCGCGTGTCGCGCCCGAGATGGGCAGCGGCGGGATCCCGGTCTCGCAAAGTCTTCGTATCGAATGCCGAGAAGCACTCGATTGGTGCCGGCGGCGGCCCGTCGACCGCGCCGCGATCAGGTCTCGCCTGGTGCACCGTCTCTGGCAGCGGCGGCGCGGTCGGGACCGAGCGGATCGGTCAGCACTCCGGTGGTGACGTCGAGCCGACCCTGGGCGAGCCGCGTCGAACGCGAGGTGAGCGGCCCATCCAGTCCGGCGACGGCACCGAGAGCGGTGAGCACATCGTCGGGTCGTACCGCAGGGCTGACCTGTCGCACGACCAGCTCAAGTATCGCACAACCGTCGTGAACAACCGTCCGAGCGCTGAACACAGCTGCGCGCGCGTCGAGCAACCGGAGCCCCTTTTTCGTCACCCGCTCGACGATCACGCTGTCCCGGGCGAGGAAGGCAACCAGCGCTTCGGCGAGCATCTCGGGAGCCAGGCCGGGCAGCTCGATCCGCCAGTGCGACGCCTCGATCTGCTCGGGCAGTCCGCCCGGGGCGGCCGGCAGGACCTCGAGGATGTCCAAGCCCTCCGGGAGTGCTTCATCGAGCGCGGCGTGTACGTGTTCCGGATCGGTTTCGGTCTGCAGTCCGATCTCGAGGTATTCCGCCTCGCTGGCCGACCCGGTCGGCGCGGCCCCGACGTAGGAAATCTTGGGGTGTGGGCTGAACCCGGCGGAGAACGCCATCGGGACGCCGGATCGGCGCAGCGCCCGCTCGAAGGCACGAGCGAAGTCCCGATGGGAGACGAAGCGCAGCCGACCACGCTTGGCGTACCGGATCCGCAACCGCTGGACGGTCGGCGGGGGTGGCGGCCCGTCCGGTTGGCGAGTACCCATCTTCAGACCCCCGCTAGCGGGCGGCGGCCACCGGCGCGGCTACCGGCGTGAGTGGGAGCAGCTTGACGCCGGTCGGCCCGATCTGGATGTCCGTACCCATCCCGGGACAGACACCGCAGTCGAAGCAGGGCGTCCAGCGGCAGTCGTCCTGCTCATGCTCGGACAGTGCGTCCTGCCAGTCCGCCCAGAGCCATTCCTTGTCCAGCCCAGAGTCCAGGTGGTCCCAGGGCAGCACCTCGTGCTCGGTCCGCTCGCGGGTGGTGTACCAGTCGACGTCGAGGCCGTACGACGGCAGGACCTGCGCACACGCGGCCATCCAGCGGTCAAAACTGAAGTGCTCGTTCCAGCCGTCGAAACGACCGCCGTCGCGCCATACCTGCTCGATGACCGCGCCGATCCGGCGGTCACCGCGGGAGAGCAGTCCTTCGACGATGCCGGGCTTCCCGTCGTGGTAGCGGACGCCGATCGCCCGGCCGACGCTTCGGTCGGAGTTGATCGCGGTGCGCAGCAGCTTCAACCGCCGGTCGATCGTCTCGTGATCGGCCTGGGCAGCCCATTGGAACGGGGTGTGCGGCTTGGGCACGAAGCCGCCGATCGAAACCGTGCAGCGGATGTCCTTGTGCCCACTTGCCTCCCGGCCGGCTTGGATGACCTCACGCGCCATGTCGGCAATCTCGAGGACGTCCTCGTCGGTCTCGGTCGGCAGGCCGCACATGAAGTAGAGCTTCACCTGGCGCCAGCCGTTCGCGTACGCGGTGGAGACCGTACGGATCAGGTCCTCCTTGGACACCATCTTGTTGATCACCTTACGCAACCGCTCGCTGCCGCCCTCCGGGGCGAAGGTCAGGCCTGACCGGCGGCCGTTGCGGGACAGCTCATTGGCCAGGGTGACGTTGAACGCGTCTACTCGGGTGCTGGGCAGGGACAGGCTGGTGTTGGTGCCCTCGTACCGGTCGGCCAGGCCCTTGGCGATCTCGGCGATCTCGGAATGGTCCGCGCTGGACAGGCTGAGTAGCCCAACCTCCTCGTACCCACTCGCCTTGAGCCCGGCATCGACCATCTCGCCGATGCCGGTGATTGACCGCTCGCGAACGGGACGGGTGATCATCCCGGCCTGGCAGAACCGGCATCCCCGGGTGCAGCCGCGGAAGATCTCCACGCTCATCCGCTCGTGCACGGTCTCGGCCAGCGGGACCAGGGGCTGCTTGGGGTACGGCCACTCGTCGAGGTCCATGGTGGTGCGCTTGCCGACCCGGTACGGGACGGCGGTCGTGTTCGTGGTCACTCGCCGGATCCGGCCGTCCGGCAGGTAATCCACGTCGTAGAAGCGGGGTACGTACACCCCGTCGACCGTGGCGATCCGCGACAGCAATCCGAGCCGTCCGTCGGGTCTGCCGTCGCTCTTCCAGGCCTTGACCACGTCGGTGATGTCACCGACGACCTGCTCCCCATCACCCAGCACGGCAGCGTCGAGGAAGTCGGCGATGGGCTCGGGATTGAAGGCGGCGTGACCGCCGGCGATCACCAGCGGCTCGTCTATGCGGTCGTTCGCGTGCAGCGGGATGCCGGCCAGGTCGAGCGCCTCGATCATGTTCGTGTAGCCGAGTTCGGTGGCGAAACTGATCCCCAGCACGTCGAAGTCGATCACCGGACGGTGGCCGTCGACCGTGAACTGCGGGACGCCGTTCTCGCGCATCAAGCCGGCCAGATCCGGCCACACTGCGTACGTGCGCTCGGCCAGCGCGTCTGGGCGCTCGTTCAGCACCTCGTACAAGATCATGACGCCCTGGTTGGGCAGGCCGACCTCGTACGCGTCGGGATACATCAGGGCCCAGTGCACTTCGACTGAGTCCCAGTCCTTGAGCTGCGCATTGAGCTCGCCGCCGACGTACTGGATCGGTTTGTTGATCCGCGGCAGGAGCGCTTCGAGCTGCGGGAAGACAGAGGTCACAGGCATGGCGGTTCTTAGGGTACGGCCGTGGTTCAGGGACAGCTGTAAGTGATATCGACGGGCTCGGCGGTCACCTGTTGCGGGGCGAGCACCTCCAATTGCGCGGAACCGCTCAGCGGCTGCATTCCGGTGATGTCGAACTGCAGGCTTGCGGTCACCGGACTCTGGCCCTCGGCTACAGCCAAGTTCGTCGGCTCAGTCCGCTCACCGTCTGGCTGCAGCCACCTCAGCTGCAACGTTCCCGGTGCCCCATTCGTGTCGATATTCGCGGTGAACACGAAGCGCGCGCTCGGACAGTTGCCGTCGATGGAGTCCACGCTCACGGTTGCCCTTGCGACGGAAAGCTCGGGCGAATCCGTGTCGACAAAGTTGACTACTGCCACGGCGACAAGTGTCGCGACGAGTAGGCCCAGGCCGACCAAGAGCAGTGGTGTCCGTCGCCTGACGGGGCGCCGGGCCGGCGGAAGCGGCACCGGCGCTACCGTCCGCGGGAGCGTCTGACCCAAGACGGTCGCACCCGCGGACTGTCTCGCTCCTGCGTGTGCTGGGGGCGGCGGCCAGGCTTCGGCAGGGACTGACCTCAGCCGAGCAGCGAGCTCTCGAGCAGGCAGCCGGCGGGTCGGATCCTTGTCCAGGCCAGCGAGTAGCGCATCGGCGGCGGTCGGCGGAAACGCTTCGAGGACCTCGGTTGGCGAGGGCGGCGTGACGAAGCCATGCTGGCCGAGAACTGCCAGACCCTCCCCCTGGAAGGGTCGCTGGCCCACGAGCACCTCGTAGGCCATGACCGCGAAGGCGTAGTCGTCCGCGTGGCTGTCCGGATCACGTTCGCCGGTGACGGATTCCGGCGCCATGTAGGCCGGAGTACCGGTCACTTGGCCGTCGCGGGTCCTGAACACCCCGGCGTCGGCGATCCGCGAGATGCCGAAGTCCCCCAGCTTCGCGCGACCTCCCGGGAGCAGGAAGACATTGGCCGGTTTGACGTCGCGATGAACGATGCCTACAGCCGCGGCTGCGGCAAGCGCTTCGGCGACATCGGTGAGGATCGCAATAGCTACTGGCGCCGGGACGACTCGCTGCTCCAGGGCCTCGTGCAGGGACTCGCCCGGCACGTACTCCATGAGCATGACCGCGCT
>JALZIX010000302.1 GCA_030860025.1 Actinomycetota bacterium | reverse complement strand
AACAGGACGCGGGCGGCGGGCTGGACACCGCTCGAGTTGAGTCCGAGGCCGACCTGGGCGGCACGGCCCAACCGCTGGATGTGGGCGGTAACCAGGGTTATGTCGTCCTCGGAATGCGGGGGGAAACCGCTGTCGGCCAGGGGGCGGTGGCGGTCAACGGATTGATCGTGTCGGTGACCCTGACCAGTGCCATGGGGGCCGAGGATGACGCCAGTCTGGTCAGTGACCTTCTCGAGCTCACCCTGAACACGCTTTAGTGCCAACAGCCGGGGGCCTCACGGTGAGTCGCTGTCCGAGGGCGTGGAACACTGCTCGTCGTGACTTCCACAGCGACCCTGCACACCTCAGCCGGTGACATCCGCCTCGAACTCTTCGACCACCACGCTCCGAAGACGGTCAAGAACTTCATCGAACTCGCCGAGGGTTCGCGGGAATGGACTCATCCGGCGACCAAGGCCAAGACCAACGATCCGCTCTACAACGGGACCATTTTCCACCGCGTGATCAAGGACTTCATGATCCAAGGCGGTGACCCGCTCGGTAAGGGCTTCGGTGGGCCCGGCTATGAGTTCGGCGACGAGATCCACCCCGAACTGGCCTTCGACCGCCCCTACCTCCTGGCGATGGCGAATGCCGGCCCGGGTACCAACGGGTCCCAGTTCTTCATCACCACGATCCCCACGCCGTGGCTGCAGGGCAAGCACACGATCTTCGGTGAGGTCGCCGACGAGGCCAGCCGAGAAGTTGTTGCCGGGATCAACGACACCCGCACTTCTCGGGACGACAAGCCGGTGACCGATGTGGTCATCAACTCGGTCACCATCGAGAAGGCCTGAGCCCTCCTAAGAGCGGGGACGGCGACCAGCAACGACGGCTAGCGGAGCGCACCAACCACATGAGCACCCCAGCCACATGACCACCCCAGCCCCGCCTGCTCCGCCCGCCATGTCCTGCTATCGCCATCCGAATCGGCCCACCCAGGTTTCGTGCGTACGGTGTGAGCGGCCGATCTGTCCGGACTGTATGCGCCCGGCCTCGGTGGGGTTCCAGTGCCCGAACTGCGTCGCCGAAGGACAGGCCTCGATTCGCCGACCCAAGGCAACCACTGCGGCGCGGGTCACCGTCGCGAAGCTCGGCCCGGTCACCGCGACCCTGATCAGCCTCAATGTGCTGGCCTTCCTCGCCACTGTGGCCACGGCCGGCGGCCAGATCATGGGCAACTTCAACTCGCCGATCTTCGCCGAACTCGCGACCGCACCCGACGCGATCGCTACGGGGCAGTGGTGGCGGATGCTGACCGGCGCCTTTCTGCACTACGGGCTGACGCACCTGGCCGTGAACATGCTGAGCCTCTACATCCTCGGCCGGGACCTGGAGGCCTATCTCGGCTCGGCGAAGTACGCGGCGATCTATTTCTTGTCTGCCATCGGCGGCGCGGTTGCGGTGCTGTTCTTCGCCGCCCCGTTCGCCGATGTCGCCGGCGCATCCGGAGCGATCTTCGGATTACTCGGCGGGACCGGGGTCGCGCTGTACCAGCGCAAGGCCAACCTTCGGTCCCTGTTCGCGATCCTCGCGATCAACCTCCTGATCAGCTTCCTGCCGGGCATCTCGCTGGCTGCGCACGCCGGCGGCTTCTTGGTCGGTGCACTCGCGGGAGCGATCGTGATCTACGGGCGGCGGCGTACCCAGGCGGTCACTTTGGGACTGGTCGCCCTCGGCGCCGCCCTGATCGCCCTGACCTTCGTCGCCGTACCCCTCGTCTTCGGCTGAGCCGGGACTTCTCGCGAAATCCGGACTATCAACGTCCCAGGGGCTAATGGGGTCAGTCCGGTTTCGTGCGGAGCCGGTTCAGTTGGTCGAGGACCTCCTCAGGGTCGACGCCGAGTTCCCGCCGACCGAAGATGATCAGCTTCTCCTCATGATCGAGTTCGAGCGTGGGCACCGTGCGGCCGACCCGTTGGGTACGGCGCAGCCGCAGCTCGACCCCCGCCCAGGGCATGGTCGTCTGGCCGGTCAAGGACCGTACGGTCAGGCCCGCGGCGTCGGCCCGCAGCCGCGGCCGGACCACGAGATCCAACGCAGCGATCGCATAGAGCAGCCCGGCAGCCGCCCAGACCAGCCATCGCCCGGTCGGATCCACGGTGAAGCCGAGCGCGGTCATGATCAAGCCGCCGACCGCAGCCAGCGCCGTCTCACTCTGCCGCGGGCCCCAGCTCCGCGTCGGGGTGGGGGCGGGCGGCTGGGACGGAGTCGGCAATGTCACGCTGCCAGCTTCGCAGGTCTCGCCTACCGTGTAGGGCATGCCTGACGCCGTCATCTGTGCCGCGGTACGTAGCCCGGTCGGCAAGCGCGGAGGGGGGCTGGCCGGTACGCACCCGGTGGACCTCTCCGCGCACGTGCTCAATGCCCTCGTTCAACGAGCCGGCATCGACCCAGCAGTGGTCGACGATGTCATCTGGGGGTGCGTGACCCAGGTCGGCGAACAGACCTTCAACGTCGGCCGAAACGCGGTCCTCGCGGCCGGTTGGCCGGAATCGGTCCCCGGCACCACGATCGATCGGCAGTGCGGGTCCTCGCAGCAGTCCGTCCACTTCGCGGCGGCGGCCGTCATGAGTGGACAGTGCGAGGTGGTCGTCGCCGGCGGCGTGGAGGTCATGAGCCGCGTACCGATGGGCTCGGGGGTCGGTACGGACGCCGGGCTGCCGCTTGGCCCGATGTTCATGCGGCGCTACGACGGCGTGTACCCGAACCAGGGCGTGGGAGCGGAGATGATCGCCCAGCGCTGGGGCCTGACCCGTAGGCAGTTGGACGAGTACAGCCTCGAGTCGCATGCCAAGGCGGCCGCCGCGCAGGACGCAGGGCTGTTCGAGGACGAGATCGCCCCGATCCCGACCGAGGACGGGACGGTCAAGAGCGACGAGGGGATTCGGCGGGGGTCGACCGTCGAGAAGCTCGGCGCGCTGCCGACCCCGTTCGCCGAGGACGGGGTGATCAGCGCAGGAAATGCCTCTCAGATCTCCGACGGGTCGGCCGCCCTGCTCGTCACCACACCTGAGAAGGCCGCAGAGCTCGGCCTCACCCCGCTCGTGCGGGTACATACGGCCGTGCTGGCCGCCGATGATCCCGTCATCATGCTGACTGCGCCGATCCCAG
>JALZIX010000022.1 GCA_030860025.1 Actinomycetota bacterium | reverse complement strand
TGATGCTTCGCTTCATGGTGCTCTCCTTGAAATGGCGACCCGGGATAGGCCGATACGAAAAAGAGTCCGAGATCAACGTGAGCGACAAGTGAGGCGGTCATGAGACAACCCTTAATGCGCCTGGGGTGTTGCTCCTAAGAAACTTCTCATCCTGATCTCACGCCGCTCCCATCGGAGCGAGCGAGGCTCGGTCGGTGATGCGATCGGACCGGTGGATCCTCACGGCTCTTGTCGCGGCCGTGGGCGTAGTGATCATGTCTTTCGGAACAATCCTGATCAGCACTTTCGACCAGGGCCCTGCCAATCGGCAACTTCCGGCCCCCATCGTCATTCTTCCGGAAGCGACGATGCCTCCGAGCCAACCTTCCACCGGCGAACCAGCACCGGCGCCAGCCCCGGCACCGGCGCCCGCGCCGATTCCCGGTCCGGCACCCGCGCCCGAGCCCGGAGGAGGCCAGGTCCCGCCCCCACCGGTGGATGATGACGACGGCGGGGACGACGGCGGCGGAGGTGATGATGACGACGGTTGACGCCGACGAGTCGACGGCCCAGGCAGCCGGCGCCGGCCGACGGGTGCTCAGCGCGCGCTTCCGGATCATCGGGTTCGTCCTGCTGCTCGTCCTGGTGGCCCTCGTGGCCAGCACCTTCCTCACGTGGCGGCTGTTGATCGCCGCGACGAATGAACAAATGGACTCCCGCCTTCGTGGCGAGATCGAGGAGTTCGACCGATTGACCCAGTCGGGGGTCAATCCCACGACGGGTGAGCGCTTCACTAGCGTCGGTGAGGTTCTCGAGTTCGCGATCACGCTGAATCTCGCGCAACCGAATGAGAAGTTCCTGGGTTACATCGACGGCGAGTTCGCGTACCAGAGTCGCCAGCAGGCGCCGGTGCTGCTGTCCCAAGACCCCAACTTCTCCGCACTGGCTGGGTCCGTACGCAACACCCGCGCTGGTCTGTACGAGAGCGGAGCCGGAGAAGTCCGCTACATCGCGGTACCCGTGACCTTGCCGGGAGACCCCGCCCAAGGCGTCATCGTCGTCGCCTATTTCGCCGACCAGGAACGTCAGGCCGCCGACGAGGCAGCCCGGGTCATGCTGGTGGTCGGCGGTGGCACCCTGATCCTGGCCTCGCTGGCAGCCTGGATCATCGCCGGCCGAATCCTGCGACCGATTCGAGCCATCACCGACGCGGCACGACAGATCGGGGAAAGCGACCTTTCCCGCAGGATTGACCTGCCGGACGGCCCGCAGGACGAGATCGCCGAGTTGGGCGCGACGTTCAACGGCATGCTCGACCGCCTCCAAGCTGGATTCGACAGTCAGCGACGCTTTCTCGACGACGTGAGCCATGAACTGCGTACGCCGATCACGATCGTCCGGGGCCATCTGGAACTACTGGACGCCAGTGATCCGGACGACGTTGCCGAAACGACCGCCCTGGTGGACGACGAACTCGACCGGATGAACCGTCTGGTCACCGACTTGTTGACCCTTGCCCGAGCTGAGCAGCCAGAATTCGTCGTACCCGTACCAACCGATGCCGGCGCACTCACGCACGCAATCTTCGACAAGGTGGAAGCCCTCGCCAGTCGGCGCTGGATGCTGGAGTCGGTTGCCTGGGCGACCGTCTCCCTGGATCCACAGCGGATCACCCAGGCGATGATCGCACTGGCGCACAACGCGACTCAACACACTGAGCCTGCAGATCGCATCTCACTCGGTTCCCGAATCATGGACGGCAATCTGTGGCTGTGGGTCAGTGACACCGGCAGGGGCCTGCGACCTGGTACCGAGGATCGGGTGTTTCGCCGCTTCGTCCGTGGCGACGCCTCCCGCCCTGACGGAGCCGGGCTGGGCCTGGCCATCGTCGGCGCGATCGCCGCCGCGCATCAGGGCAGGGTTGCTGTGGATAGCGCCGCCGGACACGGTGCGACTTTCACCCTTGTGCTGCCCGGCGTCATCTCCAATGACGATCCCCTCCAGAAGCGCAGCGACAGCCGGCCGCTGGGGGTCACGATCGCCAAGACCACCCCTGACGTGGGTGACCAGCTGAGCACCACGACTGCCGCCGCGGTCAGCGAGAGGAAAGGCGCAAGCCTGCCATGAACCGGATCCTGATCGCCGAGGACGAGCGGCGAATCGCCGCTTTCATCGAGAAGGGCCTGCGGTCCAACGGCTTCACGACCACGGTGGTTGCGGACGGACAGGGGGCCCGCGACTACGCCCTCACCGGTGACTTCGATCTGTTGGTCTTGGACATCGGCCTGCCAGGCCTGGACGGCTTCGGTGTCCTCCGAGCCGTCCGGGCAGCGAACTCGCCGATTCCGATAGTGATGCTCACCGCCCGAGACGGCGTGCACGACACCGTCGCCGGTCTCGAGGGCGGGGCTGACGACTACATGACCAAGCCGTTCCGGTTCGAGGAGTTGCTAGCCCGGATCCGGGTGCGGCTGGCGAATGACCGATCTCCTGAGATCACGGTGCTGACCGCCGGCGACCTGCGTCTGGACCTGCGCGGGCGTCGGGCTCACGTCGGCACCAAGGCCATCGACCTGTCCGCCCGGGAGTTCCTGCTCGCCGAGACCCTGTTCCGACACCCCGGCCAGGTCCTGTCCCGGGAACAGTTGCTGAGTCACGTCTGGGGGTACGACTACGACCCGGGATCCAACGTGGTCGATGTGTACGTCGGCTACCTGCGCCGCAAGCTCGGACCCGGGGCGATCAGCACAGTGCGCGGAATGGGCTACCGCCTCGAGGCACCGGCCACCGAGCCCGTACCGAGCTGATCGCAACGACCACTGACCCAGGCACGTTGCAAACTCATACGAGAGATCGGGGCCGTCGGGCCCTCCGAGGGTAGAGGATCCCGACGACCCCGATCAGGCGTGGGTCGAGCGAGGACGGTTTAGAAGAAGCTGTCCACACTGGCGGAGTCATCGCCGCCGCCACCACCACCGCCGCCACCGCCGCCGCCACCAGTACCGGCGGTGTCATTGGAGTCATCTCCACCGCCGCCGCCTGGCTGGGGCGCAGGTGCCGGTGCCGGTGCAGGAACCGGTGGCGGAGAGTCGTTGACGCTCTGGTTAGGCGAGTCGGCCGACTCGGGCGAGGCGTCCACATAGCCTGGGTCGTCCGGGCTGTCGGACGGGGAGTCCGCGGATTCGGCCGCGCTCTGGTTCGGCGAATCAGCCGACTCCGGGGATTGATCCACGTATCCCGGGTCATCCGGGCTGTCGAACGGTGAATCCGCGGATTCGGCCGCGCTCTCGTTCGGCGAGTCAGCCGACTCCGGGGATTGATCGTCGAAGGCGCTGACGCTGATCGGCTGGATCTGCGCGGCATCCGCGATCGGCGACGAGCTGTCGGCCAGCGCGACGCCGGTGAGCGCTACTCCGGTGATCGCTGCTCCGATCGTGACGACTTTCCAGTTTCTGGTGACGTTCATCATGTGTCCTTTCGTGGTGGTTCTCGGATGTGGTCTTGCGACTTGTTCGAGTTCCACACTGCCGGTATGAGGTGAGAGGGTCAGGAGACGGCCATGAGTGATTCCTTATCCAACGGCGGCGGCTGAAGCTGTTGTCCTACCGGCACTTTGGTCTGCGCCACGCAACCATTCCTCGGCCAATTCGATGCGCCTGCGAGTCTGCTCGGGCCAGCGTGGGAGGAGCACCCGGAACGGTCCGGTAGCTAGTCCGAGCACGGCCGCGCTGATCCGCGGGCGCAGTTCTG